>JASFRY010000012.1:0-21966 GCA_050114675.1 Gemmatimonadota bacterium
ACAGCGCGCCGGCTGCCAGGATGCCCGCCTGCCGGAACCCGCCTCCGTACATCTGCTTGAACCGCCGGGCACGCGCGATGATCTCCGCGCTTCCCACCAGCGCAGAGCCTACGGGTGCACCCAGGCCCTTGCTGAAGCAGACGCTCACGGTGTCGAAGGGCGCGGCGAACTCCCGCTCCGGGATTCCCGACGCGGCGGCGGCGTGCCACAGGCGCGCGCCGTCCATATGGAGAAGCAGCCCGTTGCTCCGGGCGGCGTCGGCCACCGCCCGCAGACGATCGAGGGGCCAGATGACGCCGCCCCCCGCGTTGTGGGTCTGCTCGACGCATACGAGGCGGAGATGGGGAGCGTGGTGGGGCGGGTTGAAGGGATGCGGCACGTCCAGGGCCGCCTCCACGTCCTCGGCGTCGAACAAGCCACCCTTGTCCACCCGCCAGATCGTCACGCCGGAGAGGGCGGCCGCGCCACCCCCCTCGTTGATGGCCATATGGGCGGCGGCGTCCATGATGGCCATGTCCCCGGGCTGCGTATGGGTGCGCAGCGCCACCTGGTTCGACATGGTGCCCGACGGGACGTAGACCGCGTCCTCCTTGCCCAGGAGCTCCGCCGCCCGGGCCTCGAGCTGCTTCACCGTCGGGTCTTCGCCGTACACGTCGTCGCCCACCGGTGCGTCGGCCATGGCTTCCCTCATGGCGGGCGTGGGCAACGTCACGGTATCGCTGCGCATATCGATCACGATGCTCTCCACTGGCTCGAGAATCCCCCACGTTGGCTGCGCGCCGCGCGCCGGGCAACGGAGGAGGCGTTCAAGATGCTTGACCCGGAGCCGTCCATGAACAAGCTTCTCGGCGATGGCACGGGTGCCATTGGACCCGGCGCAGGGGTCAACACAGGCTGCGCGCAGTCAGTGGTCGGTGGCTACGGATCGTCCGGACTCCGACTTTGACGCACTACGAGGAGTACGGCATGCGTACCGCAGGCACCGTGAAGTGGTTCAACGACCAGAAGGGCTTCGGGTTCATCACCCCCGACGACGGTGGCAAGGACTGCTTCGTTCACCACTCGGCCATCCAGGCCGAGGGCTTCCGGACCCTCGCCGAGGGCGACCGGGTCGAGTTCGAGGTCGTCCAGGGCACCAAGGGCCCCGCGGCCGAAAACGTGGTGAAGATCTGACCCTGACCCAGGCGACGATCCGGCGGGCCGTCCGTCCTCAGGGGCGGGCGGCCCGCCTTCTTTTCGGAGGACCCATGCTCTACCGAGCACCGCGCATCTCCCTCGCTCTCCTCCTGGCCGCTCTCGCCGGAGCCTGCGGCAGGAGCGAGCCCAAGGCCGACGCGCCCCGGCAGACCCTCAACCCGCTCTTCACCCCAAAGCGCCTCACCGAGACGGCCCCGGAGGACTTCCGCGTCCGCTTCACGACGTCGGAAGGGGACGTGGTGGTGGCGGTCCATCGGTCCTGGGCACCCGTCGGCGCCGACCGCTTCTACAACCTGGTGACGAACGGCTTCTACGACGACACGCGCATCTACCGCGTCCTGCCCGGCTTCATGGCCCAGTTCGGGATGAACGGGGACCCCCGTGTGAACATGGCGTGGAAGAACTCCATCATCGTCGACGACCCGGTGGCGGAGTCCAACACCCGGGGTCGGATCGCTTTCGCCAAGGGCGGCCCCAACTCCCGCACCACCGAGGTCTTCATCAGCCTGCGGGACAACCCGTCCCTGGACGACCGGGGCTTCGCTCCCTTCGGAGAGGTGGTGGAGGGCATGGACGTGGTGGACCGCTTCTACGCCGACTACGGCGACGGCCCGCCCCGGGGGGACGGTCCGTATCAGGCCCAGGTGCAGGCTCAGGGCAACGCCTACCTGGACACGAGCTTTCCCGAGCTCACGAAGATCGAGCACGCCACGGTGGAGACTCCGTCGGGCTGACCGGAGGCGGCGCCGGGCCGAAGGAGAGCCCGGCCGCGCCCGGTGGGGTCAAGGGGATGGCGCGCCGCCGTTCGCCGGGGGCGTCGAGCCGGTGGCCACCCTGTTGATGTCCCGGTTCTCGAGCACCCGCTCTTCGTAGCCCCGCGCCGCCACCTGGATCATGGCCTTCCCCACGTTCTCCGACGTGGTCATGTGGCCTCCGAACATGCGCCGAAGCAGCGGATAGAGGGGCGCGGCCACGTTGTAGAGGGTCTGATACAGCCGTGTCTTCGAGCGCACGCCCTTCATGGGCTGGACGTATCCCGGCCTGAACATGTACGCACCGGGCAGGAGGGAGAGCAGCGCGTTCTCCGTCGCGCCCTTCACCCGCGCCCACATGAAGCGGCCCTTCTCCGAGCTGTCGGTACCTTCGCCCGACACGTAGCAGAAGGCCAGGCCCGGATTCGCCGCCTCCAGGGCCCGGGCGGCGGCCAGGGTCAGGTCATACGTGAGCCGACGGTACGTCGCTTCGTCCAGGCGGTACGCCGACACCCCCAGGCAGAAGAAGCACGCGTCGAGCCCGGCGAGCGCGTCGGCCATGTCCTCGTAGTCGAAGAAGTCGGTGCGGAGATGCTCGCGCACCTTCTCGTCCACGACACCGCAGGGGTTCCTCCCCACCACCAGCACCGAGTCCACGCGCGCGTCGCCCAGACACTCGAGAAGCACGCCCGAGCCCACCATTCCCGTGGCGCCGAAGAGGGCGACGTTCACCGGGTCGGCTCCGTGTCGGGAGCCTGGGCGCCGGGGTCCCGGCTCGTCCGGGGCACCGGGTCCTCTCCCAGCTCCGCGCCGGTCCCGCTGCTTGCACCGGTGATCACCACCATCCTGCCCGACATCCGTCCTCCATGGGTTGTTCCCTGATCACCCCTGAGCCGCGTTGCCGAACGCCGGCGAGCCCGCGCCGTACCGGCTGACCGCGACCCGTTGCCTACCGGAGCGCGGCTGCTTCGAAGGCCTCGAGCATGGCGTCCGCCGATGGAGGCCGGACGGGATCGAACCCGGCCGCATCGGGATACTCGGTGGCCCGGATCCTCTGCGCCGCGGCCTCCAGGTCATAGGAGGTCCTGCGCAGCTCGACGTCCGGCCCGAGGAGGGCCCAGTAGGCTCCCGGCTGCCCGAACGGCATGCCCACGCTCCCGGCGTTGGCCACCCGGACGTCGCCCGCGGTCCGGTCGAATTGCATGTGGGTGTGGCCGCAGACCACGACCCGGGCCCCGGTCGCCTCCATGAGGGGACGCAGGCGATCCTCCGGCGTCCGCCGCGTGAAGATCTCGTTGTCGTTCCGGGGCGTGGCGTGGCAGAAGAGCACCTCGCCCAGCCCGGCGACGGCGATCCTCGTCGTGGCGCCCCAGGCGGCCAGGGCCTCCACGTGGTGTCGTGAGAGCCCATCCGCCACCCAGCGCATGGCGGAATGGAAGTCGGGCGGAACGCGGGAAGGCACCTCTCCCTGCAGGAACGCCAACACGTCGCGCTCACCGTTGCCGCAGATGAAGTGCACCGGACGGGTGAGTGCCAGGAGCATGTCCACCGTCCGGCCGGGCATGGGCCCCGGGACCACGTCGCCGCCCACCACGATGGCATCGACATCCTCTCGGGCGACCTCCTCCAGCACGGCCTCCAGCGCCGGCAGGTTGCCGTGGATGTCGTAGAGCGCCGCGACGCGCCGTGCATGTTCCACGACATCCTCCTTCTCCAGGATGGTGCCCGGGGCATGGGGCTCGCCCGGTGGACCGGAAAGCTCCGTTGTCTCACCGGGATCCGGCGCTCCCGTCGGGAGTCCGCCTCCCCCGGCAGCGTTCGCAGAGATGACGTAACGTCCAGGCTCCGCCGCCACAAGCGCAGCCGATCCCGGACGTCCGGCCACGCGTGCCGGCCCCCTATTCCACGAGCCTGATGTCCACGATCTCGACGTTCTCGATGGTGCCGCCGTCGCCGACGTGGACCCGTGCTACGCTCACCGGCAGCCGGAAGCGACGGGGACCGGCGCTCCCCGGGTTGAGGTAGAGGACATGTCCGTGGTCCTCCAGCCGCGGTTCGTGGGTGTGGCCGCTGACCACCAGGGCGATGCCGGCGGCGACCGGATCCAGGTCCAGATCGCGGTCCCCGTGATAGACGTAGGCGAGGGGGCCCAGCGGACCGTTCCCGGTCACCCGCCCGTCGGGCGTGCCCAGATCCACGGCGAGCGTGGCCGGCAAGGCGGCCCTGAGGTCGTGCCCATCGGTGTTCCCGTACACGGCGTGGACCGGTGCGATGGCTCCGAGAACCCCCAGGATCGCCGGATCTCCCACGTCACCCGCGTGGAGGATGAGGTCGCACCCCTGGAGCTCCTCCAGCGCCTCGGGCCGGAGCAGGCCGTGGGTATCCGAGATGATGCCGATGGTTCGCACGCTTCCTCCGCTTGCCGATGGACGGATCCGCTCGCCAGGTTGGGACGATCGTCATCCGTACCCCGGGCCTTCCGTGTCGTGCGACGCCGCCGGCACGGGCGGCCATCCGTTCTTCTCCGACCTCGCCCTCCATGGACCTTCCCTTCCTCACCCTCGACGTCTTCACCGATCGGACGTTCGGGGGCAATCCTCTCGGCGTGTTCCCGGACGCGGCCCACCTGCCTTCCTCGCTGATGCAGCGTGTGGCCCGAGAGATGAACCTGTCCGAGTCGGTCTTCCTGGGCACCCCGGAGTCGGAAGCCGGCACCGCCCGGGTCCGGATCTTCACCCCGGGGATCGAGGTCCCGTTCGCCGGACATCCGACGGTGGGGTCGGCCATCTACGTGGCCTCCACCATGGGAAACGTCCCCGCCGACGGCACCCGCTCGGTCGTCCTGGAGGAGAACGTGGGACCCGTCCCGGTAGATGTCGGGTTCGAGGACGGGGAACCCGTCTTCGCGCGTTTCACCACCGCCGTGCTTCCCGAACATCGCCCGTCCCCGGTGCCACCGGCCGAGCTGGCCCGGATGGTGGGCCTCGAGCCCTCGGAGCTCTCCGGAGACCTCCCGGTGCAGATGGTCTCCTGCGGGCTTCCCTACCACGTGATCCCGGTGGCGTCGCTGGAGGCCATCCGCCGCGCGGCGCTGGACACGGCCGCGTGGAAGCGGCTCGTGGCGCCACTGTGGGCCGATCACGTATACCTCGTGTGCATGGAGGCGGAGGGCGAAGGCGTGGACGTCCACGTCCGCATGTTCGCGCCCGCGGCCGGAGTTCCCGAAGACCCAGCGACGGGCTCGGCGGCGGCAGCGCTGGGCGGATACCTGTCGGCTGCCGACGGCAGCGAGGCGGCCTCCCTCCGCTGGACGGTGGAGCAGGGGCTGGAGATCGGACGCCCCTCGCTGCTCTACGTGGAGGCGGACCGGTCCGAAGCGACCACGTCCGCGGTGCGCGTGGGCGGTGGCGCCGTCTTCGTGAGCCGGGGCACCATGGCGGTGCCCGATGATGCCGCCTTCGACGACGCACGCCTGGAGAGCTGATCATGAGCCCTGCCACACGCCGAATCCTCTGGAGCGCCGCCGGCCTCGTCGCCGTGTTGATCGTCGTGGGCTTCGCCGTGGTACCCGGTCTGGTGGCCAGGGGCATGAACCGGACCCTGGATGGCGCCGTGGGTCCCATCGGGGACGAGGCGCTCCGCATCCAGGGCACGCTCAGCGTGGTGGACCTGCACGCCGACGCGCTTCTCTGGAACCGCGACCTCCTGAAACGAGGATCCTGGGGCCACGTGGACGTCCCGCGGCTCATCGAGGGCAGCGTGGCGGTGCAGGTGTTCACCGTCGTGACCAAGACGCCACGCGGCATGAACATCGAGGCCAATGCGGGGGACTCGGACAACATCACGCTCCTCTCCATCCTGGAGCGCTGGCCACCGCGAACCTGGACGAGCGTGGCGGAGCGAGCCGTCTATCAGGCGTACAAGCTCCAGGCGTACGCCGCCAACAGCCACGGGCGCCTGGCGATCCTCCGCACGCGTGATGACCTGGCCGGCTACCTCGCCATGCATGCCCAGGAGCCCGGCACGGTGGCGGGACTGCTGGGCATCGAGGGCGCGCACGCCCTGGAGGGGGACGTGGCGAACCTGGATCGCTTCTTCGATGCCGGCTTTCGCCTCATGGGCCTGACCCACTTCTTCGACAACCAGGTGGGCGGGTCGGCCCACGGCGTCACCAAGGGCGGCCTCACCGACTTCGGCCGCACGGTGGTGGGGCGCATGGAGCGTCTGGGCATGCTGGTGGACCTGGCCCATGCGTCCCCCCAGCTCATCGACGATGTGCTGGCCGCGGCCACCCGGCCGGTGGTGGTGTCGCACACGGGCGTGAAGGGCACCTGCGACAACACCCGCAACCTGGACGACGCCAGGCTCGCGGCCATCTCCGCCACGGGCGGCGTCATCGGGATCGGCCTTTGGGAGACGGCGGTGTGTGGAACGAAGCCGGCGGACTGGGCGCGCGCGGTGCGCCACGCGGTGGAGGTCGCCGGCGTGGAGCACGTGGGCCTGGGGTCGGACTGGGACGGCGCCGTCTCCACCATGATCGACGCCTCCCAGACGGTCCATCTCACCCAGGCGCTGGTGGACGAAGGGTTCGGCGAGGAGGAGATCCGCATGATCATGGGCGGCAATGCGCTCCGGGTCCTGGCCCAGGTCCTGCCGGAGGCGGAGCCCTTCGGACGGCGACACAGCGCCGATTAGGACAGACCGGGGCTCCGCGGCGACGGGGCGAGCCGAGGAGCGGAGCCCGAGAGTCAGGCTCGGCCCAGCGCCTCCAGCGCGACGCGAAGCCCTGCGAGATCCTCGACCACCTGCGCACCCGCGGGGAGGCTCTTGCGGGGAAGCGCGGCCGAAGCCCCTCCACCCACCAGGATCTCCACGTCCGGGGGCAGTCCCTGCCGGAGCTCCGTGAGGGCCCGGACCACCTGGGTCGACAGGGCGGGATTCACCACGCTGACCGCCACCGCACGGGCGCCCAGCGCCCGCGCCGCGTCCGAGATCTCCACCACAGGGAGATCCACGCCCAGGTGCGTGACCCGCCATCCTTCCAGCGCAGCGCTGGCGGCTGCCAGGCGCGCGCCCAGCCCGTGTCGCTCACCCGGCAGCGTGGCGACCACCAGGACCGGGCCCGTGTCGTTTCCCGCTCCGGCCGGCTCTGCGACCCACGCCAGGACATCCTCGGTGACCGCGGTGCACAGGTGCTCATGGGCCACGCCCAACCTCTCTTCCAGCCACCCTTTGCCCACACGCCGCAGGAGGGGCGCCACCACGTCTCCCAGAAAGACGTGTCCCCCCAACGTGACCGCGGCCCGTCGCAGGACATGGTCGAGGCCCCGCCCGTCCAGGGCGTGGATGCGGTCCAGGGCCTCCGCTACCACCTCCCCGGTATCGGACCTTGGCGCGGGCGTCGAGGCCACCGCGATGGTGGCCCGGAGGTCTTCGCGGAGCAGCGCCTCCGCCTCTTCATCGGAGAGAGGCGCCACCATACCGATGGGGCGTCCGGCCTCCGTCAGCCGGTGAAGGCGGGCCAGGCGTTCCACGTCTCGATCCGAGTAGAGACGCTGACCGCCTTCGCTCCGGCCGGGTTCGACCACGTGGTAGCGACGCTCCCACGCACGGAGTGTGGCCGGCGTGAGGCCGGTGCGCTCCGCTACGACGCGGATGGGGTGCCGGGGTTCTGTGGGATTGGACATGACGACATGCTAGCCATACGTCGAACTTTTGTCAAACTAAAACATAGACACACCCTTGACACATGCCTGGAGATCCTCGAGATTGCTGGACATGAGTTGTACAACCACTTCCGAGCCGGAGGACCCGACATGCTTCGCACGCTGACCCTCGCCGCCGCCGCCGCCCTCGTGGCGGTGCCCAGCGCCGCACACGCTCAGATGCCCCAGAAGGACATCGTCACCGTCGCCGTGGAGGCGGGCTCGTTCGAGACCCTGGCCGCCGCCCTCGACGCGGCCGGGCTCGTGGAGACTCTCCGGGGCGAAGGGCCCTTCACGGTCTTCGCTCCCACTGACGAGGCCTTCGCCAAGCTCCCTGAAGGCACCGTTGAGGCCCTCCTGAAGGACAAGGACGCGCTCACCCGGATCCTCACCTACCACGTGGTGGCCGGCCGTGTCACGTCGGACCAGGTCGTGCACCTCTCCCAGGCGGAGACCGTTGCCGGTATCGAGGCGCCCATCCAGGTGAAGGACGGTCAGGTCTACGTCGCCGGCGCCAAGGTGGTGAAGACCGACATCCAGGCGTCCAACGGCGTCATCCACGTCATCGACACGGTGATGCTCCCGCCCGAGATGTGATCTCCCCCAGGGGTCACGAGGGACGTTCGGCGGCGGCCGGCCGGGGCCGGCCGCCGCCGCGTCCGCATTGCCGGCGGGAACCGGCCGACGCAGGTTCAGGCGTCGTCGTTCTCGCCGCCTCGTCCCCGGGCTCCGAATCATGTCCCAACGCCCTTCCCTGCACCATCTCCGCTCCTGCCTCCACCTGGCCCTGATCGCCTTCGCCGGCGTGACGAGCGCCGGGATCTCCACCCACGCGGCCGCCCAGCAGACGCCCCCCCGAACGCTGATGGTCGACGACCTCTTCAACATCCAGCGCGTGGGCTCGCCCAGGGTGAGCCCCGACGGCGCTTGGGTGGTCTATACGGTGGCGCGGACGTCCCTGGAGGACGAGCGGACGTCCACCCGCATCTGGATGGCGCCGGCGGCCGGCGGTGACGCCATCCCCATGACTGCAGAGGGTGGGTCGGCCTCCGCTCCCGCGTGGAGCCCCGACGGGCGGTATCTCACCTTCCTGGCGTCGCGGAACGGGGACGAGACCCAGGTTTGGGCGCTGGACCGGCGAGGCGGCGAGGCGTTCGCCCTCACCGACGTGAAGCAGGGCGTGGCGGGCTATGCGTGGAGCCCCGACGCTTCGCGACTTCTCCTGACCCTCCGAGACCCCGATCCCGATAAGGACGCGGAGCGGAAGAAGGATGCGCCCCGGGATCCCTGGGTCATCGATCGCCTGGAGTTCAAGCGAGACGGCGTGGGCTACCTCACCGGGGACCGACGCACCCACCTCTACGTCCTCGACCTGGCCTCGAACGCGATGCGCCAGCTCACCACCGGGCGCTGGGACGAGGAGCAGGCGGCGTGGAGCCCGGACGGAGAGCGCGTCGCATTCGTGTCCACGCGCACCGAGGATCCCGATCTCGATCCCAACGCCGAGATCTGGCTGGTGGACGCCGACCGGTCCGAGCCCACCGACAGCCCCACCCGTCTCACCCACAATCCGGGTGCCGACGGCCAGCCCACCTGGAGCCCGGACGGACGCAGCATCGCCTACGTCACCGCCACCGACGTGGACGCCATCTGGTACGCCACGTCGTACCTGGCGGTGATCCCCGCCCAGGGAGGAGAGCCGCGCCTCCTCACGGAGCAGTTGGACCGGAACCCGTCACGGCCCCGGTACAGCGCCGACGGCCGCTGGATCTGGTTCGGCCTGGAGGATTCGGCGGAGGACCACGTGGCGCGGATCCACCCCGACGGGTCGGGTCTGGAGCGCCCGGTGTCGGGGCCGCTGTCGGCGGGCTCCTTCGACTTCGCCGCCGGCACGTTCGCGGTGGCCGTGGGCACGCTGGAGCGTCCGGCAGAGATCTGGGTGGCCGACGCCGTTCGGGACGGCGGCAACAGGTGGACGCCCCCCCGACGCTCGGACGGACGGTCCTCGGGCGAGGGTCCGGGCGTCTCGGCGCTCCGCCGCCTGACCCACCACAACGACGCCTGGCTCGCCGAGATCGATCTCGGCGAGACGAGGAACGTCCACTTCAGCAGCGCCGACGGCACCGGGATCGAGGGCTTCGTGGCCTTCCCGCCGGACTACCGCGAAGGGGAGCAGCGGCCGCTGCTTCTGCGCATCCACGGCGGGCCGGTCTCCCAGTATAGCCACGCGTTCAACTTCGAGGCACGCCTGCTCGCCGCGAACGGATACGTGGTCCTCTACACCAATCCGCGTGGCTCGTCGGGGTACGGTCAGGCTTTCAGCGAAGCCATCTTCGCCGACTGGGGCAACAAGGATTTCCAGGACGTCATGGCCGGCGTGGACTACGTCCTGGCCCAGGGTTGGGGCGACCCGGACCGCATGGGCGTGGGGGGGTGGTCGTACGGCGGGATCCTCACCGACTACGTCATCACGCAATCGCATCGCTTCAAGGGCGCCATCAGCGGCGCCAGCGAGGTGCTCTACGTCGCCAACTACGGGCACGACCACTACCAGTGGTACTGGGAGCACGAGCTCGGTCTCCCGTGGAAGGACGACAACCGTGCCACCTGGGAGCGGATCAGCCCCTTCAACCACGCCCAGGACATCACCACCCCCACGCTGATCATGGGCGGCGAAGAGGATTGGAACGTGCCCATCCAGAACGGGGAGCAGCTCTACCAGGTGCTTCGCCGACGGGGCGTGCCCACCCAGCTGGTCGTGTATCCCGGGCAGGGCCACGGAATCCGGGTGCCATCCTACCAGAAAGACCGCTACGAGCGGTACCTGGCGTGGTACGACCGGTGGGTGAAGAGCGCGGGAAAGCCGGTATCGTGAGGCCTCCCGCCAGGCGGAGGCCCCGGCCCCCGCCGGCAGACGGGGGAGAGGAAGGCGGCGCTTGAGCCAACTGGAGCCCATCGCCGTCGCCTTCGGCATCGTCTCCGTCTACCTCTCGGTGAAGGAAAACATCTGGAGCTGGCCCACCGGGATCGTCACCGCGCTCCTCTACATCCTCGTGTTCCGGGAGCAGCGGCTCTACGCCAACATGGGCCTCCAGCTATTCTACGCCGCCATCGCGGTGTACGGCTGGCACCACTGGCTCTTCGGAGGCGCCCGTCACACACGCCTGAAGGTGTCACGCACTCCGGGCCGCGAACGGCTCATCCTCCCGCTGCTGCTCGTGGCGTTCGCCGCGGGTTTGGGCACGTTACTGCACCGTCACACCGACGCGGCGCTGCCGTACGTTGACAGCGCCCTCACCTCGGGAAGCCTTTGCGCCCAGTACATGATGAGCCGGAAGTACCTGGAGAACTGGGGTCTATGGATCGCGCTGGACGTGTGCTACGTGACCCTCTTTCTCTGGCGGGGCCTCCACCTCACGGCCTTCCTCTACGGGGTCTTCCTGGTGCTGGCCGTGGGCGGACACCGGAAGTGGACCCGGTCTCTGCGGCAGGCCGAGGCCGAGAGCCCCCACGCCGCCGCATGATGTTGCCGCCGGAGCGGCGCGGCCCGCGGGCGGCGACGGGCTATCCGACCTCCGGCCCGAGCGCCTGGCTGATGGCCGCGGCCACCCGCGACAGCGGAGGCGCGCCCTTGACCTTGTCCCCGTCCCGGTACACGCGGCACCGAGGTCCTCCCGTCTCCGCCCGGGGAGCCCAGGGGTGGGGGCCGGGCGCCACGTCCTTTCCATTCACCAGCACGGTCGGTGAGCCGTATCCCCGATGCTTGGGGGGACAACCCGGGTCGTCGGTGCACCACTCGGTCCACACCGACGACACCCCCGCTTCCTGAAGGGCACACGTCAGCACCGCCCGCGCCGCCTCGACGTTGGGACAGCCGGGATCGTAGATGAGCTCGACGTGCAGGCGCAGGGGCGTCATGGCCTCCGGAGGACTGTGGTGGGTCCGACATCGGTGGGCGCATTGTAGCACGGACACGCCTGCCCGCCTATCCTTTTCTCCTCCACCCCCATCCCAGGACACCCGGAGCGCGGACCATGAGCGAAGGCGGACGGCTGGAAGCCATCTGGATCAAGCGGGTGAAGCGGGGGCCCATGGATCCCGCGGACGCAGCAACCCTGTTGGCCGATCGGGGCATCGTGGACAACGCCGACCAGGGTGGCAAGCGGCAGGTCACGGTCATCGAGAAGGAAACCTTCGAGCGTATCGCCCGGATCCTTCCCGACGCCCGGCCCATCATGCGGCGGGCCAACCTCATGGTGAGCGGGCTCTCCCTGGCGAACAGCCGGCGCCACGTGCTCACGGTGGGGGACGTCCGCATCCTGCTCCACGGCGAGACCCGACCCTGCTACCGGATGGACGAGCAGTGTCCCGGCCTCAGGGGAGCCCTGGACCCCCACTGGGGTGGGGGAGCCTACGGGACCATCCTCGACGACGGGACGATCCGTGTCGGCGATGACGTCGCCCTGGAGCCGCACGGCGATTGACGCTGCGTAGACCGACGCAGGGGCGAACCGACGGACTACGTCAGGCCTCGTCGACCCCTCCCCACAACCCGTACGGACGCTACGTCGCGGCACGTAGGGTGAGCGCACCCCCTCCGGAGCCATCGTAGGGGCGGACCAACGGAATCGGCCCAACTCGGTGCCCATCGACCTCCGTTGGCCACTCTCTCAACCGGAGGATCCGGCCATGTCTGCCCTCGTCCATGCCCGCCCTCGCATCGCCCTGCTCGTGGTCGCCGCCGCCTCGCTGCTGAGCGGCTGCGTCCCCCCCGCGGCCTCCGACCCCTATCGGGTGGCGCCGTCCGGCGCGGAAAGCCTGATGGTGGAGGTCTACAACGACCACGTCATGGACATGCGCGTCTACCTGGTGCGCGGCGGCACCCCCATCCCCCTGGGCTCCGTCGGCTCTGCGGAGCGTCGCGTGTTCCGGATCTCGTCGGCGGAGCTGGGGCACACCGGCTACATCCGCCTGATGGCCGATCCCCTCGGAAGCCGGGAAACCTACACCTCCGACGTCATCCAGGTGGTCGCGGGCCAGCGGGTGGAGTGGCGTCTGGCGCATGCCCTCGCTCTCTCCTCGGTGACCGTACGTTGGTGAGGCCGCCAGGGGAGGTGGCCCTCCGCTCCTCCTATCGGGCCACCTCCCCCAGGGCTTCCATGGCCGCCACGATCTGGGCGTCGGTGAGGTAGGGCGCAGGCCCGAAGCGGAGCCACGGTCCGCGGACGTCGGTGTGGACGCCCCGCTCCCGCAGGGCCTGGGAGAGCCGCTCCGCCCGGGGAGCCTCCAACGCCAGGAAGGCGCCCCGCTCCTCGGCTCGGACGCCTTCGTCCAGACGGACGACCGCAGGGTCCAGGTCCAGAAGACGGAACGTCTCGACGAGGAGGCCCACCTGGTGCTCCGAGACCTCCCGCAGGAAGGCGGGCGTCAGCCCGTGGTCCAGAAAGAAGTCCATGACCGCCGCCGCCCGGTAGTGGGAGGTGGGGTCGTAGGTGGACCCGGCGAAGCGGGCACCGCCGCGCCCGTAGCGCACCTCACCCGGCGTCTTCGCGTCGGCGAGCTCGGCGAACTCGCTGAACCACCCGGTGATGACGGGACGCGCCGAACACCCCGGCGGCGTGCGCAGGAAGCAGCAGCCCTCACCGAGCTGCAGGTACTTGTAGCCTCCACCCACCACGAAGGCCCCGTCCAGGCCCTGGGCGCCCAGCGGGAAGGGGATGGCGCCCAGCGCATGGTATGCGTCCACCAGGAGCTCGGCGCCGTGGCGTGCGCACGCCCTCGCCACCGCGTCCAGCCCCGGTACGATCGCGCCCCGCTCGAAGAACACGGCCGAGACCAGGACGGCAGCGGTCCGGTCGTCCACCACGGCCGCCAGACGCTCGGCTGCGCTCCCGGCCGGCATGCCCCCCACCCTGACCACCTCCACCCTTCCGTCCTCCGTCAGACGATCCAGCTGCCGCCGGATGGTATGGAACTCGGCGTCGGTGGTCACGAGGCGGGGACGGTCTTCCAGGGGGAGCGCCGACAGGAAGCGCACCAGCAGCTCGTGGGTGTTGGACGCCAGGGCGATGTCGCCCTCGGTGTCCTGCAGGAGCTCGGCATAGCCGAGCCGGACCCGTGCCGCCTTCTCGAACGCCCGGGTCCACTTCTCGTCCACGAGCTCGGCGGCGTCGAGCCACGCCTGGCGCTGGGCCGCGAGGCCCACGTCGGGCCATGCCTGGTGGGAGTGCCCGGTGAGGAGCAGCCGCTCCTCCACCCGGAAGTGGCGGTAGTGGGGCGCCAGGGCGTTCGCGGGCCCGTAGAGGCGCGAGGCGTCGCCCGCGATTCCTCCGCCGTGGGATTGCAGGGTCACGTCGGTGCTCCTCAGAGCTGGCTCCGGATTTCCCACAGGTCGGGAAACACCGGCTCGTCCAGTGTCGTGCGCAGGTACTTCGAACCCGCCGATCCCCCCGTGCCCGGCTTCGCACCGATGGTGCGCTCCACCATCTTCACGTGCCGGTAGCGCCACTCCATCATCCCCTCGTCCAGGTCCACCAGCCGCTCGCACAGCTCCGTGTTCTTGGGGTCGGTGCGGTACACCTCCACCAGGACGGCCTGCAGTGGGGGCGACGCCTGGACCTTGGCCGTCACGTCGCGCTCCAGGTGCCCCGACGGGACGTCGTATCCCTCACGTGCCAGGTATCGGAGGAAGGCGTCCCACAGCGTGGGCTCGAGCCAGCGCCGCTCCAGGCCCTCTCTCGCCCGGGTGCCGTCGGGGAACCGTTCCACCGAGGCCCTCAGCTTCCGCCCCAGAACGAACTCCAGCGCCCGGAACTGATCGGACTGGAAGCCGCTGGCACGCTCCAACCGTTCCCGAAAAGTCAGGAACTCGGTGGGCGTCATGGTCTCCAGGATGTCCAGCTGGGCCACCATGACCTTCAGGATGGTGAGGATGCGCTTCAGGGTGTGCTGGGCCCGGTAGGCGTCGTCCTCGGACAGGAGGCGCACACAGTAATCCAGCTCGTGGAGGACTTCCTTGAACCAGAGCTCGTACACCTGGTGGATCACGATGAAGAGGACCTCGTCGTGCTCCCCTTCGCTTCTCGGCTGCTGGAGGGAGAGGAGCTCGTCGAGCTTGAGGTATCCGGCGTAGGTGAGGGCTTCCTTCATGTCGTCGTCTCACCGCACACGGGGCGACAGATTCCCGAACTGGCGGAAGCCCGTGACCCGGCCCGACGCATCGCGCTCGAAGACGATGTCCTCGCCCAGCTCACCATCGTCGCGGATGCGACGGAAGACGTCGCCCTCCGTCCACCGCAGCCGGGTGATGGCCTCGGTCGGATCGTCGGTGGGGAGGCTCATGAGGGCGAGCCCGCCCTTCCAGCGGATCGCCGCCGTCTCGCCGCCCCAGGGCTGTTGGGAATAGGTACCCAGGTAGGGCTCCAGATCCGGCACCGTCACGGTGTCGGCCGTGGCGCTCGTCGCGCTTCCTCCCTTGGCGGCCCCGCGGATGGCCTCGGCGACCAGGTCGTACATGCCGTTGACGTAGGTGGAGGTGTTCACCATGGCGTTGGCCATGAACACCAGGGCGATCTTGTCGTCCTTCTGGATGGCGAGCTGGGTGCGGAAGCCCGGACAGCTGCCGCCGTGGCCCACGAACGTCCGGTCGTCGTGGCGGGACACGCTGAAGCCCAGCCCCCGGAACGTTTTCCACCCCGGGTCCACGTAGTGGACACGCTGCATCTCGCTCAGCGTCGTCGCCTTCAAGACCTCTTCGCGGCCCGGTGCGAGGCGGAGCTGCCAGGAGGCGAACTTCGCCAGGTCCTCCGCCGTGGACGCGAAGCCAGCCGCCGGGGCGATCCCCCTGGCCTGGAAGAACGGCGTGGGCTCGCGCTTGCCCTCCCGGGTCATCGCCGAATATCCGTCGGCGAGCTGGCCGCCCCGCAGCGCTTCGGGGATCTCGGGATAGGTGTCGGTCAGACCCAGCGGCTCGAGGACGTTCTCACGGACGTACTGGCCATAGGGCAGCCCCGAGACCTGCCGGACGATCTCGCCCACCAGCGTCAGACCCAGGTTGGAGTACTGGAAGTGCTTCCACGCAGGGTAGAGCGTCTCCTGGTTCTTCAGCCCTTCGATGATCTCCTCCCGGGTCGGGAACGGGAAGTCGGGCGCGCTCCAGTAGGGCTGGTCCGATTCTCGCGGAAGCCCCGCCGAGTGGGTCAGCAGCCCCTCGACCGTGATGGGCGCCGACCCCTCGAACTGCTGATGGAGCGTGAACCACGGCAGGTAGGTTGAGACGGGCTCCCGAAGATCCACCAGGCCCCGGTCGCGGAGCTGCATGAGGGCGATGCTGGTGAAGAGCTTGGAGATGGAGCAGATGCTGTAGACGGTGGTCGGCGTGGCCGCCACCTGCCGGTCGGGGTGGGCCATGCCGTACGCCCCGCTCCACACCAGCTCCTGGTCGTGGACGATGGCGGCGCTCACGCCGGGGATCTGCTCGTAGGCGCGCTCGGCCTCGAGCCAGGTCTCGACGGCGGCTACGGCCTCGGCGACGCGGGGATTCTCCGCCACCTGGGCGGCACCCGGCCCGGGCACCGACGCGAGGAGGACGACAGCCAGG
The DNA here is from genome assembly GCA_050114675.1 of Gemmatimonadota bacterium. GTDB lineage: Bacteria > Gemmatimonadota > Gemmatimonadetes > Longimicrobiales > Gaopeijiaceae > SZUA-318. The sequence continues at coordinate 16,254 of JASFRY010000012.1, forward strand.
GAAGCGACGAAACGGACGGCGAGGCGAGGCATGGTCCCTCCTGGGGTCGCGGGATGTTGCGAACCGCCAAGATGGGACGGCGCGGGCGCAGTCGCCACGATCGCCGGTCCTACGCCTCCCCTATTCGGACCGGATGGCGTCGGTGGGATCGATGCGCGAGACGCGCCGCGTCGGGAGGTAGGTCGCCAGGAGCGCCGCCGCCGCCATGGCCAGCACGGCCAGGGCCAACGACAAGGGGTCGGCAGGCGCGACCCCGTGCAGAACGGCCCGTGCCGTCCACGCCGCAGTCAGGCCGGTCACCACACCGGCGCCCACGCCCAGCATCACAAGGGGGACGGTGTCCACGAACACGTCACGCTTGAGGCGGTCGGGTGACGCGCCCAGGGCAAGGCGCACGCCCATCTCCCGCGTGCGGGAACGCACCGCGTAGGCGACGACGCCGAACACGCCCACTCCGGCCAGGAGGAGGGCCAGGGCAGCGAGCCCCGACACCAGGGTGCGCACGGCGCGCGGAATAGCCACCCACTGGGCCACCACCTCGCTCATGGGCAGCACACGCGCGATGGGCTGGCTCGGGTCCACCGACCAGATGGCCTCCTTCACGTCGCCCAGCAACGCCATGGGGCTTCCGGCCGCTACCCGGACGTACATCCCCACCGTGCCCCTGGGATCCCCCTGGTTGGGCACGTAGAGCATGGGCGGCGCCGGCGACGCGGCACCCCTCGACCGGACGTCGCCGACGACGCCCACGATCTCCAGCCCCTGATACGCCGCGTTGCCCGTATTGATGAACCGGCCCACGGCATCGCCGTCCGGGTAGTGCTTCCGCGCGAAGGCTTCGTTGACCACCGCAGCGCGCGGCGTGCCTTCGAAGTCCTCCGAGCCGAAGCTGCGCCCGGCGAGGATGTGCATGCCCGCCGTCTCGAAGAGCCCCTGTGTGACCCGCCTCCACTCCTCCCGTACCTGCTCGACGGGCTGGAGCGCGCGGTCGAGGAACTCGATCCCCTCGAAGTCGTCCTCCCCCTCGAAGGGGATGTAGTCGATGGCGGCCGCCGACGCGACGCCCGGCACCGCCTCCACCGCCCGGAGCACCTGCCGCTGGTACGACGCCACGTCGGCCGCCGACCTCCCCCAGGCGTCGCCGAACCAGAGGCTCAGCAGACGCCCGTCGTCCAGGCCCACGTCGGTCCCCAGAAGGTGGTCGGCGCTCCGCGTCGTGAGGCCCGCTCCCAGGCAGAGGACGGTGGCCAGCGCCAGCTCGGCGGCCACCAGCCAGCGGACGCCTCGGATCCCCGCTGCGCGACCGCGGTGCGCTGCGCTCCGCCTCCGCACGGCGGCGACGAGGCCGGGCGCCGTAAGGGCCAGGGCACCCAGAACGGCCATGGATGCGGTCACCACGGCGACGCCGGGATCGAGCACCGCCCGGAGCACCGGGACCCGTGCCGCCGAGTCGGGGATCTGCACATAGAGGGGCACCAGCTCCCGCACCCGAGCCAGCAGCGGCCGGGCCAGGACGAGTCCCAGGGCCGCGCCGGCCAGGGCGAGTCCCCCCGCCTCGAGCCCCAGGACCCGTGCCACGCGCAGGCGGCCGCCGCCCAGCGCCAGGCGCACGTTGAGCTCGTCGGTGCGCCCCAGCGTCCGGATGCGGAAGAGGGTGGCCAGGTTCACCAGGGCGATGAGGAGCACCAGGGTGACGGCGGCGGAGACCGTCCAGAGGATGGGCCGTACCGCGAGCACGGCGGCCTGGTGCCAGGGCTCGGCCAGCACGCTCCAGTTCCGGTAGGTACCGGTCCGCAGGCTGATGCGCCGCATGGCGCCCGAAAGGTCCCGGGTCACGTCGGCGGCAGTGGCCCCCGGCTTCAGTCGGCCCACGCCGTTGTAATGGATGCGGGACCGGCTGTCGGCCGCCAGCTCGTCGTCGTGGAGCGGGATCCACAGCGGCACCGGTGCCACGAACTCGAAGTCCTGGGGCAGAACACCCACGATGGTGCGCGGCGTCCCTTCCACGGAAAGGCTCCTCCCCACCCAGGAGGGGTCGCCGTCCAGGCGGTCCTGGAAGAACGCCCACGAGACCAGAACGCTCTCCTGGCCCCCGGAGCGGCGCTCCCGCTCGTCGAAAACGCGACCCAGGGCCGCCTTCACCGGGACCGCGCGGAAGAAGTCGGCCCCCACCTCCATGTCGTCCACGGGCTCGGGGTGCTCGCCGGTGGTGAGGGTGGTCAGGTCCTGGTGAAGGGGCGCCAGGGCCTCCAGCGAGGTCGTCTCCCGGGCGAAGTCCACGAGATTGGGCCCCGAGAGGACGTCCCGGATCTGGCCGTCCACCGGATTGCTCCCCCAGACCACCACCACGCGATCGGCATCGGGGTAGGTGGGCCTCGCCAGAAGCGTGCCCCGCACGAAGCCGAAGACCGACGCGTTCACCGCCACCGCGCCGGACAGGACCACCACCGCGGTGAGGGCGTATCCCGGGCTCCGTCGGAGGGAGCGTCCCACGAACCGGAGGTCGAGCCCCCACCCACCCAGCGCCTTCTTCAGCCGTTCCATCGTCCGCCTCCACGTCATCGTCGTCCACATGCCCAGGGCCGAGCCCACCAGGTCCAGCGCCGTGCCGGCGTGGAGCCGCCACCGCGCCCTACGCGCCTCCTCCTCCCGACCATACCGGTGGCGCACCACCGCCCACATCTCCTCCCCGTAGGCACGCCGGTGCGGGCGGGGGAAGAGCCTGATGAGGCCTCGCAGGATGCGCGGGGGCCCGGCCGGGACCGAGCCTCCGCCCTGATCCTGCCCCTGGCAGCCAGGGTCGCCTCCCCGATCGCTCCTCACCGACCCCCCTCCACGAGATCCAGGTCCCGGGCCATCTCGAGGAGCCCAGCCTGCCGCTCCGCCTCGGCCCGGAGCACCTCCCGGCCCAGAGAGGTCACTCCGTAGACCTTCCGGGGCGCCCCCACGCCCGCCGGACGAGCTTCCTCCACGGGCGCCACCAGCCCGTCGTCCACCAGCTGGGCGATGGTGCGATACAAAGAGCCTGCATTGAGGCGGATGGCGCCGCCCGAGCGCGCCTCCAGCCGGTCGAGGAGCTCCACGCCGTAGGTGGGCTCCTGGGCCAGGAGGAGGAGCGTCAGATGGTGAACGGCCTTGAGCGGCAGATGGTCCGCGGGCGAAGAAGGGCGGGAGGTCATGGCGTGCCTCGTATAGTTTTATGCGTTCTGCATAATATTCGACGATCGGGCCGCGAGGCAACCCTCTGGTGGCTTCGGCACCCGGTCCGGTAGGTTCTACGGTCCGCTTCTGGACCCCTATCCACGGCCCGTTCGGGCCCGTTCGCCGCCGCCCGGAGGATCCATGCCCGGTGCCCGCGCCTCGCGCCCCTTCTCGTCCCCACGCACGGCCCTCCTCCACCTCGCCGTGCCGTTCCTCCTCGCCGCGCTCCTGCTTGCCGTGCCCCGGGGGGCGCACGGTCAGGCCGCGCCCCTGGACGGTCTCGACGCCTACGTCACGTCGGCCATGAAAGACTGGCAGGTCCCGGGCCTGGCCATCGCCGTGGTCAGCGACGACTCGGTGATCTACGCCAAGGGGTTCGGCGTGCGCGTGCTGGGCGAGCCGGGCGCCGTGGACGAGAACACCCTGTTCAACATCGCCTCCACCTCCAAGGCCTTCACGGTGGCGGCCCTGGGCATCCTGGTGGACGAGGGCAAGCTGTCGTGGGACGACCCCGTGGCCCGCCTCCTCCCCGAATTCCAGCTCGAGGATCCCTACGTCACCCGTGAGGTCCGCGTGCGCGATCTCCTCACCCACCGTGTGGGCGTGGCCCGGGACGACAACCTCTGGATCGCGGCACCCTTCGACCGGGACGAGATCATCCGGCATCTCCGCTACCTCCCCCAGGTCACGTCCTTCCGATCCCGGTACGGCTACAACAACCTCATGTTCATCACGGCCGGCGAGGTGGCAGGTCGCGTGTCGGGCGTGGGATGGGACGACTTCGTGGCGCGGCGCATCTTCTCGCCCCTGGGCATGACCCGGACCACCACCTACACCGACGTCGTGGACCGGCACGAGAACGCGTCGGGCTCCCACGCCCGCATCGACGGTCGGGTCCAGGTGGTGCCTCGGCGCAACTACGACAACATCGGCGGCGCCGGTGCCATCTGGTCCAGCGTGCACGACATGGCCCAGTGGGTGCGCATGCAGCTCGGTCACGGCGTCTACCGGGGCACGCGGATCCTCAGCGACTCGACGGTCGACGAGATGCGCACTCCCCAGATGCTCATCCCCATGGACAGCGTGGACCACCGCATGTTCCCGAGCCGGCATCTGAACGCCTACGGCCTCGGGTGGGACGTGCAGGACTACCGGGGCCGGACGCTGGTGAGCCATTCGGGGTGGCTCAACAACACACGGACACAGGTGAGCATGATCCCGTCGGAGGGGATCGGCGTGGTGGCCATCGCCAACCTCAACGTGAGCAGCCTCCAGGCCGCGCTGGCCTACCGGATCCTGGACGCCCTCCTGGGCGAGGAGCCCACGGACTGGAGTGCCGAGTACCTGGAGCTCGACGGGCGGAGCCAGGCGCGAGCCACCGATCGAGCCCGAGAGGTGCAAGCGTCGCGATTGGAGGGGACCTCGCCCTCCCTGCCCCTGGACGGCTACGCCGGCACCTGGGTCAGCGACCTCTGGGGCGAGATCACCGTCACCCATGAAGGCGACCACCTGGTGCTCCGCTACGCCCCGGACTTCGTGGCCGACCTGGAGCACTGGCACCACGACATCTTCCGGGCCGTCTGGCGGACCCCGGGCGACGGTCACTCGTTCGTGACCTTCACCCTGGACCAGCGGGGACGCATCACGGCCATGGAGGTAGAGGACTTCGGGAGCTATACGCGGAAGGAATGAGCGCCTACGGCGGGCGCCCAAGCGCACATCCACGAGACCGACGGTTGCCGCTATCTTTCCGGGTCGGTTTCGCCTCCGTACGTGAGCCTGTCCCCACATGGTCGTTCCCGCGCTCCTGACCGTCCTCGCCCTCTGCGCCCCACCCTCCTCCGCCGGGCCCACGCCTCCGTTCCGCTGGGGCGCCACGGGCCACGAGATGGCAGCCGGAGCGGCGGCGGACCACCTTCCCCCCGACCTTCCCGCCTTCTTCCTCCAGGCCCGCGATCAGCTGGTGTACCTGGACCCGGAGCCCGACCGGTGGCGGAGCCAGGAGCTCCGGGAGATGGATCAGGCGTGGAGCTACGACCACTTCATCGATCTGGAGAACGTCCCCGGGGGCGCGCTGGATGCCCCGGACCGCTACAGCTTCATCCTGGCCTTGCACCGGGACGGCATCGAGCGCCCCGAGAGCACGGTGGGATTCCTTCCGTACCGCATCGTGGAGCTCTATCAGAGGCTGGTGACCGAGTGGCGCCTCTGGCGCGAAGAGACCGACCCGGTGCGAAAGGCGTGGATCGAGCAGCGCATCATCAACGACGCCGGCATCCTCGGCCACTACGTCACCGACGGCGCGAACCCGCACCACACCACCATCCACTACAACGGATGGAGCGCCGACGCCCCCAACCCCGAGGGCTTCACCACCGACCGCGACTTCCACTGGCGCTTCGAGTCAGAGTTCGTCGAAGCCCACGTCCGGCCCGACCAGGTGGAGGCGTTGGTGAGGGGCCCCACGGCGTCGGTGGCGGGACACGCCCGGGCCTCGGTCATGGACTACCTG
>JASFRY010000013.1:0-21481 GCA_050114675.1 Gemmatimonadota bacterium
TGGCCCTGGAGGGCTGCGGAGCGGCCCGCGATCCGGGATTCCTGGCTCGGGTCCAGCTCCACTACTTGTCGGACCAGCTGTCCTGGACGCTGGAAGCGGCCGAAGAGGGCCGCTCGGACGACGTCGAGGTCGGTGTCGCCGGACTCGGGCGGGCGCTGCGGGACCTGGGGTCAATCGAGGCATGAGCGTCGGGGCCCGGAAGGGAAGACCCCTCGGAGTAGGCGGACGCGTGACCCGCCGCCCCCCGAGGCCATGGGGAGAGTGCGTCGGTGCAGATACTGGCGCGGCGCGCCACAAAGCAGTATACCAGCGAGTGTGCACAGATCCTCGCCATCACCCCTGTCGGTCTGATTGCGGGGAAGGTCGTGATCGATGACTGGGAGGAGCGGAGGTGAGGATGAGGAGCGTTGGGTGGGTCGTCCTGCTGGCGTCCCTGGCGTGCGCCTCGGGATCGGGGCAAGGGGGATCGAGTCCGGCCGAGCTCTTGAAGAAGGCGGGAGGATCCGAGACGAGTCCTCCCGCAGGCGGTCCCGAGTACTTCGTGGTCGACACGGTGCGAGGCACCGCACAACGTACCTTCAACGCGGTGCGCTTCACGTACGATTCCCTGGGGATCGCCTTCTCGTACTACGAACCCGATCGCTTCGAGCTGGGGGGCTTCATTCCCGAGCTCAAGGAGCTGGATGGGGAGCCGCCGTCCAGGTGGATCGACTGCGGCGAGGGCATGGTCGCGAGCAACAACGCGGACCGCTATGCGATCAGCTTGACCCTCGGCACCCGGGTCCTGCGCCTGGACTCCCTCACGAGCAGGGTGGAGACGGTGGTCCGGGCGAGGTCACGTCAACGGGACGTGTGGTCCTCTCTGACGCGCTGCGCGACCCGCGGCACCCTGGAGGCGCGGATCGTGGATGGCGTCCGAGCCCTTCTTCGCCGATACGGACCGGGCGGGCGGGGGCGCACGCCGTAGTCCACCGGCCGCCCCGTGTGGTACACTTGGTGGCAAGGGCGAGACGGCAGGTCGTCAGGTCGAACGAGAGGGACGGTCGTCCGCGCACCCCCCTCTCTTCCCACGGGAGGGTCCCATGACCCTGCGGGCATTGCGGAGGTTCTGGACGGTGGCGGTTCTCCTGGCAGCGATTCCGGACGGAGTCGCGGGCCAGAAGGTCCTCGTCGTGTATTCCAGCGCGACCGGGCACACGGCGCTCATGGCCGAGGCCGTCGCGGCGGGGGCCCGGAGCGTGGCCGGCGCCGACGTACGGCTCCTGCCCGTCGATCGCGTCTCCCACGACGACGTGGCGTGGGCCGATGCCCTGATCGTGGGAAGTCCGGTGCACTCCGCCAACATCTCCCCTCCCGTCTCGGAATTCCTGAATACCCTTCCCTTCGACGGGGAGATGCGCGACAAGATCGGCGCGGCATTCGTCACGGCGGGCGGGATGTCCGCGGGAGAGGAGGCCGTCCAACTCGACATCCTGCGCGCCATGCTCGTCTACAACATGATCATCGTCGGGGGACCGACGTGGACCGAGGCGTTCGGCGCTTCGGCCGTTACGGGCGAGGCCCCGTTCGCGGACACGGCGGAGACCGCCACCCTCGACGCCATCTTCACGGCCAAGGGCTCGAGGCTGGGCGCCCGGGTGGCCGAGGTCGCCAAGCGCCTCGGGGACGGCGGGGGCAGGTAGCCCCGCAACGGCCGAGCCAGGGGCCCAGGATGACGCCAGGCCGTGAGAGTCCGTTCGACGTCAACGCAGACCAGTACGACCGGTGGTTCGACGAGAACGAGGCGCTCTTGCGGGCGGAGGTCGAGGCGCTTCGACGGTTCGTCGCGCCGGGAGGCCCGGGACTGGAGATCGGCGTGGGATCGGGCCGCTTCGCCGAAGCTCTCGGGATCGGCCGCGGGATCGATCCGTCTCGTCCCATGCTCGCGCGGGCGGCGGCCCGCGGGATCCAGGTCGTGCAGGGCGTGGCGGAAGCGCTGCCCTTCGGAGACGCGACGTTCGCCATCGCCCTCGTGAACACGGCCGTCTGCTTCATGGACGACGTGGAGGCGGCGTTCGCCGAGGCCGCGAGGGTCCTCATGCCCGGCGGGCGCCTGGTCGTGGGAATGATCGACGGGGACAGCTGGCTGGGAAGGCGGTACCGGGCCGAGGCCGCGCGCGACGTGTTCTACGCCGCGGCCAGGTTCCGCAGCGTGGCAGAGGTGAGGGCCCGGATGGCGGACGCGGCGCTGACCCACGTGGGGTGCGCGCAGACGGTGTTCCAGGCGGAGCTTCCGGGACGGAAGGCGACGGACGTGACGTCCGGCTCCGGACGGGGTGGGTACGCGGTCGTCTGTGGCGAAAGGGCGAGCATGAGGAGGATGCCGTGAACGGCCGTCGCGATCTCCTGGAGGAGCAGAAGGCCTACTACCGGGCCCGGGCTCCCGAGTACGACGACTGGTTTCTCCGCAGGGGGCCGTACGACGGAGGCGCCGACGAGAACCGTCGATGGTTCGCGGAGGTCGATGTGGTCCGTGATGCCCTCCGGGCATTCGGCCCGGCGGGCCACGTCCTCGAGCTGGCATGCGGAACCGGATGGTGGACCCGGGAGCTGGCGCGCTACGCCCGTGGGATCACCGCCGTGGATGCGTCCGACGAGGTGCTGGAGCTCAATCGTCGACGCGTGGGCGCGGAGGGTACGGTGGACTACGTGAGGGCCGACGTCTTCTCGTGGGAGCCTCCGAGACGGTACGACGTGGTGTTCTTCGGCTTCTGGCTGTCGCACGTCCCCCCGGACCGATTCGCCTCCTTCTGGGAGCGGGTGCGCGCGGCGCTGACGCCGGACGGACGCGTGTTCTTCGTGGACTCCTTCGAGCGGTCGACGGCCGCGCGGATGAGCCGCCCGGCCCAGGGTGAGGGAGACGGCGTGGAGATCCGTACTCTGGGTGATGGACGCGAGTTCAGGGTGGTGAAGGTCCGGTACGAGCCCGCCCGACTGCAGGCCGACCTCGAGGCGCTGGGATGGCGGGGTCGTGTGACCCGCACCGAGCGGTTCTTCGTCTACGGCGAGCTGGCAGACACACCCAGGGGGAGGACGGGTTGAGCATGGATCCGCAGGACACCGGCACGGAGCGCAGCTGGAACGCCCGCCGCCTGCGGCCGGTGATCGCCTTCTACGTGGTGGGCGTCTTCGCCGTCTTCATCGCCCTGGCCCACTTCGTCTTCCATTCGCCGGACGCCATCAAGGCGCTGGCCGCTGCGGCGCTGGCAGCGGTCGTGTCCCTCGTTCCGAGCCTCCTGAACCGGCTGGAATACCGGATCACCGACGGGGGCCTCCAGAAGCGCCCCCTTTCGAAGGAGAGGCCTCGTGCGTTCGAAGACGTCTTCGCGTGGGACGAGCTGAGCCATCTGGTCCCGACCCGCACGGGATTCAAGTACTACAAGAAGCTGGATGAGCCGAAGCCGCTCGCCCGGTTCTACAAGCTCCACCTCTCCGCCGACCACTCCGGCGAGCTCCACGTGGAGCGCCGGGACCTGGAGAAGGTGCGCGCGCTCCTCCACCGGCACGCGGTCCCGGTGCTCGGGTCGCCCGGGCTCGCGGGAGGAGACGGGACGTCGAAAGGCGGCGACCCGTAGAGAACGCCGCGCTCGCCGATCCTCCGGGCACGCCACCCACCGCGGCCGCCCCGACCGACCCCGCGACACGACCGACGGAACGGACGCGCCACGACGCCGTAGAACGCTGGGTTGTCGTGGCGCCGGCATCGGCCGTGGGCCACGGGAAGACCGGCCCGTCGACCGGGGGCCGGGTGATGGAGCACCTGGAGTCCACATGAGCCCGAAGCAGGACGAGCACGGCACCTCCCCGGAGGTGCCGGCCATCGAGACCGAGAAGCTCTGCAAGACCTACAACGGCGATATCCGCGCCGTGGAGTCCCTGGACCTCAGGGTCCCCCGGGGCATCACCTATGCCCTGCTGGGCCCCAACGGCGCGGGAAAGACCACGACCATCGGCGTCCTCACCACGCTGGTCGAGCCCACGTCGGGCGCGGCCCGGATCAACGGCCATGACGTGGTCGCCCGGGCGGCCGACGTGCGGCGCGACATCGGGGTCACCTTCCAGGAGATGGTGCTGGACGACGCCCTCACCGGCCGGCAGGTCCTGGACTACCACGGACGGCTGTACGGCCTGTCGGCGTCCGAGCGGCACGAGCGCGCGCACGAGCTCCTCGCGCTCACCGAGCTGGCCGACGCGGCCGACCGGAAGTGCAAGGGCTACTCGGGCGGTATGAAGCGGCGCCTCGAGCTGGCGCGTGCGCTCATGACCCTGCCACGCATCCTCTTCCTCGACGAGCCCACGCTGGGCCTGGACCCCCAGGGACGCGCGCGGATCTGGGACTATGTCCGGGATCTGAAGCGGCGCACGGACCTGACGGTGCTCCTCACCACCCACTACCTGGATGAGGCCCAGGAGCTGGCCGACCGCGTGGGCATCATGGATCACGGCCACCTGGTGGCCGAAGGATCGCCCTCCGAGCTCATCGAGGAGCTGGGCGCCGACACCATCCGCGTCCTGGGGCGGGGCGATGGCGACGACGTCGAGACGAGGCTGGCCGGCGAGCCTTTCGTGCAGTCCTTCTCCCGGGTGGAGGGGGGCTTCCTCCTGGGGGTCGAGTCCTCCTCGCGCCACCTTGCCGAGGTGGTGTCCACCACCACCCAGGCCGGATTCGTCATCGAGGACGTGTCCGTGGCAAAGCCCGATCTGGGCGCCGTGTTCTTCAAGTACACGGGCCGGCAACTCCGAGACGGAGTGGATTCGTGACTTCCGAGACGATGGCGAAGAGCCCGGGCACCCTCGCGGTAGCCCTCTCGATCTGGCACAAGCACATGCGGAAGTTCCTCGGGAACGGCGAGGAGCTCTTCGGCCTGATGATCCAGCCGGTGCTCTGGGTGGTCCTCTTCGGCGTGGGCATGCGGGGGCTGGTGGGCGCCGGCGGGCTGCGGGCCGGCGACGGCTACATCGGGTTCATGCTCCCCGGCATCGTCTCCCTGAGCGCCATGGGCGGCGCCATCGGCGGGGGCATGGCGTGGCTCGACGAGCGGATCCGCGGCATCGTGAAGGAGTACCTCGTCGCCCCCGTCCCCCGCGTCAGCATCCTCCTGGGCAACGTGGGGAGCACCGTCTCCAAGGCGCTGCTGCAGGCGGTGGTCATCTTCGTGGTGGGCATGGTGATGGGTGCCCATGTGAGCGCGAATCCCGGGGAGTGGCTGCTGGGCCTCGCCCTCCTGGTGGGCTACGCCATGGGCTTCACCGGCGTGGCGCTGGCCGTGGCCTCCAAGACCGACAACCTCATGGCCTACCACGCCATGATCATGCTGCTGAACCTGCCGGTCCTCTTCCTCAGCAACGCCCTCTACCCGCTGGCGTCGCTGCCCGGGTGGATGAAGGTGGGCGCGCTCCTGAATCCCACGAGCTACCTGGTGGACGGCATGCGGGAGACCACCCTCGCCGGCACCGGCGAGCTTCCACTGTGGGCGTGTCTTGCGGTGACGGCGGCCTTCGCGCTGCTGGGCCTCGTCTGGGCCACGCGGGCCTTCGCCGCCAAGGTGGCGAAGGGCTGACCTCGCCCGGGACCGGAGGGTCCGCACCGAAAGGCCGGCGTCGCGGCTAAGGAGCCGAGGTGCTATCGTAGGGACGCGTCGGGCGGGCCGCCCTGTCCGTCATGCGATCCGTGGTCAGCAGGCAGGAGGACGACCATGCGAACCCGTTGGCTCACCGTGTCCCTGGCGCTGCCGGTGATCCTGGCCGCCGCGTCTCTCCCCCGCCGCCCGAGCTTCGAGGATGTGCGCCTGCACCTCTTCTGCCAGGGCACCGGAGAGCTGACGGAGGACGTGGGGTCGGCGCCGGACATCCACCGCTGGAACACCGTGACGGGAGAAGGGGGCGCCCCGTGCGCTTCCACGTCGACGCTCGTGGTCTTCGTGATCCGGGGGGATCCCGATACGTCCCTGGGCGACTACCCCCTCCACCTCGTCGTGACCCGTGACGCCCGGGATCTCCGCGACCGTGAGGAGCTCGCCCGGGATACGATCCGGCTCGGGACCACCAGCGAGGACGGCACCCTCTTCGTGCCCTACCTGGTACAGGACACCGGATGCACGCCGGTCTGGATCGGCGCCACGATCGGGTCCGCCCCGCCGTCCATCCGGACCCTCATCCCCTTCCGGTGCGACCGGTGAGCGGGGGGCGGGGCCCGCGGGTGCCGGCCCGGGCCGGCACCGGAGAGGAGGCGCCATGATGCCCTTCTCTCCCATGTTCATCGTCGCGTGGGTGATGAGCATCGGCCTCATGGTCCTCGTCGCCGCCGGCGTGGTCACCTACATCCGCCGTACCTGGCAGCAGATCGCGTCCCACACGGACGAATCGGTGGAGGACCGGATCCTGGACGGGCTGGACCAGCTTCAGACCCAACTGTACATGCTGAGCGAGCGGCTGGAGCGGATCGAGCGCCGTCTGGGCGAGGGGGAGGGCGACGGAGCACATCGCCTCCCGGGGTCGGCGGATCCGGCGCCTCCCGATGGAGGGCCGCCCCCGCGGGAGTAGCCCGCGGCGTCCGCCACCCGCCTACCGCTTCAACAGGCGCTCGCCGCTCACGTACACCAGGACGTGGTGCACGACCGAGACGACGGCCAGGGCCCATCCCAGCACGTGCTGGCCCGCGGCATACCAGGCCACGGCGGCCACGCCGGAGACGGCAAGCTCCTGCGTGAGCCTCAGTCCCTCCGCGAAGCGCCCGGCCCAGCGGAAGTCCACGAGGCCCCAGAAGCCGAACCCGAGAATGGGGACGACGAAGGCCCGGAGGACGCGCGTCTCCGTCGAGCCTCCCGTGTGGTAGCCCCACCACCCCAGCGCCACGATGATCCCCGCTTCCATGAGGGCCCGCAGGGTGAGGTTGGCCCGGATCAGCGGGCTCACGGCGTCGTCCCGTCGAAACGGGCCCTGCGCAGACGGTTCCACGAAGAGGGAGGAGGCATGGAGCCCAAGGTAGGCAGGAACGGGAGGGAGCGAAAAGGACTATCCTCCTCAGCGGCTTCTCCGCCTACCCCACCCCCCGAGGGAGCAGCGTCCCGTCCCGACGGATGAAGCGTGCCGGGCGGAGACGCAGGTAGGCACCGGAGCGGGCCACGGCGAAGACGACGCCCGCCAGGTGGTCCACCCCGTCGCGCCGGACGAAGCCGGGGCCCCCGCTGAGTCCGCCCAGCCCGGCGGCAGGCACCTCGCACACGATGTTCTCCGCTCCGGCGTCCAGGACGCGCGCCACCCACGATCCGGCCGCCGCGCCGCCCGTCGTGTCCGGCGGGCCGGCCGCCCGGGGCTCCGCGCCACCCCGCCCCAGGCCGAGGGTCTCCCCGGCGGCCGCGCTGCCCAGAGGCCACGCGGCGGGGTCGAAGAACGCCACGGGGGCGGCGCCGGGATCGGAAAGACCCGAGAGGCGCACGTCGTCCAGATCGAGCACGGCCAAATCCAGGAAGCGCGCCTCGTCCAGGATCCGGTCGTCGGGGACGAGCGCCGCCCCACCCACCAGGAAGGCGCACGTCGGATCCCGGCGCCGCTCTTCCCTGAACGCCGCCACGACGTGCTGGCAGGTGACGCCGACCCGCCTGTCGGGGAGACGGAGGAGCGTCATGGCACCCTGCACCGCGTCCGGCGCGGCCCGGACGCCCCTGATGCGCACCGGCGCCGAATGGCGCAGCGGGAGGGCGGCGAGATCGGTGACGGGGTCGTCCATGCCGGAGCATACCCCGGCGGGGGTGCCGGGGGCCGACGTCCTGACAGGACGGCCGCCTCACCCTATGCTGAGCGACGTCGATCCACCTTCTTCCCGGCGCCGCCGGAGCGCATCACCATGGCCCGTCCCCTGAACCTCCGTGCCTCCGCCGTATCGGCCCTGGTCCTTTCGGGCGTGACGGCCGGATGCGCCGGCCCCTCCGCCCCGGCCTTCGCCCAGGATCCCACCGCGTACGTCGACCCCTTCATCGGCACGGCCAACGGGGGCAACACGCTGCCGGGAGCGGTGGTCCCCTTCGGCATGGTGCAGTTCAGCCCCGAGACCACCCGGGGCGACCCGACGCGTCGGCCCGCGCCGGGCGGCTACCAGTACGACGCACCACGCATCCGGGGCTTCAGCCTGACACATCTGTCGGGCACGGGGTGCCGGGGCGCGTCGGGCGATGTGCCGTTGATGCCTTTCGTGGGGGACGTGGCGACCTCGCCGTCCGCCGATACCCTCGACCGGACCTTCACCCAGCCCTTCGAGCACGCCAACGAGCACGCCGAGGCGGGCTTCTACCAGGTCCGGCTCCGCTCCGGGGTGAACGTGGAGCTGTCGGCCACCGCGCGCACGGGGGTGGGTCGCTTCACCTTCCCGCCGGACACCACCGCCGCCGTGCTGGTGCGGGTCTCCGACTCGGAGGTGGGCTCGGCCGACGCCGTCGTCTCCGTGGACACCGCGGCCCACACCGTGAGCGGGCAGGTGTCCAGCGGCAACTTCTGCGGCTATATCGACCCGGTGGTCCGCCACGCCTACTACACGCTCTACTTCGTGGCCGTCTTCGAACGTCCCTTCGCCGGGACCGGCACCTGGGAGGACGGCACCGTCACGCCGGGAGGCGCGGAGGCCCGGGGCGGCACCGGCTGGGACGACGACGGCTACCCGCGGAGGGGCCGGGGCTCGGGCGCCTGGGTGCGCTTCGATACCCATCAGGGCACGGAGGTGGACGTTCGCGTGGGGATCTCGTACGTGAGCCTGGAAAACGCCCGGGCGAACCTCGAGGCCGAGAGCCCCGGGGGCACCCTGCTGGATGCGACCCGCGACGCGGCCCGGGCGGCCTGGAACGAGCGCCTGGGCGCCGTGCGCGTCGCCGACGGCTCCGAGGCCCGGCTGCGCACCTTCTACACGGCCCTCTACCACGCCCTGCTCCACCCCAACGTCTTCAGCGACGCGAACGGCGAGTACGCCGGCTTCGACGGCGCGACCCACAGGGTCGAGCCGCCCCAGCGGGCTCAGTACGCCAACTTCTCGGGATGGGACGTCTACCGCTCCCAGGTGCAGCTGGTCACGCTCCTGGATCCGGACCTGGGGAGCGACATCGCCCAGTCCCTCTTCAACCAGGCGGAGCAGAACGGCGGTGTCTGGGACCGGTGGACCCACAACACCGGCGCGACCCACGTCATGGAGGGTGACGCGTCGGCGGCTGCCATCTCGGGAATCCACGCCTTCGGGGGCACCTCCTTCGACGCCGCGGGGGCGCTGGCATCCCTGGTCCGGGCCGCGCGGGTCCCCACGGAGCTGGACGCCAGCGACGAGGGCTGCCCGGTCATGTGCCCGGGCCAGCGCCCGGCGCTGAGCCAGTGGCTCTCCCTCCACTACATCCCCCGGGACGCTCCGGCGTGGGGGGGTGCCGGCGAGACGCTGGAGGACGCCACCGCCGACTTCGCCCTCTCCCAGATGGCGGCGGCGTTGGGCGAGGATTCCACCCACGACGCGTTCCTGGAGCGCTCGGGGTACTGGCACAATCTCTTCAACCCCGATGCCACCCCAGGCGGCGGCTACGTCCAGGACCGGAACGAGGACGGGAGCTGGCCCGAGCTCGATCCCGCGTCGAGCCGCGGATTCGCCGAGGGCTCCAGCGCCCAGTACACGTGGATGGTGCCCTTCGACGTGCGGGGCCTCTTCGACGCCATGGGCGGCGACACGGCCGCGGTGCGCCGCCTCGACGACTTCTTCCACACGCCCGACGGAGGATGGGCCCTCACAGGGCTCGGGGGCCTGCAGGCCGAGATGGACAACGAGCCGTCGGTGGGCACGCCCTGGCTGTACCTCTGGGCGCGGCAGCCGGACCGGAGCCAGGAGACGCTCCGGGAGATCCTGCGCCGCCTCTGGAGCGACCGGCCCCACGGGATCCCCGGCAACGACGATCTGGGCGCCATGTCGTCGTGGTACGTGTGGACGGCGGTGGGCCTCTTCCCCGGCCTTCCGGGGCGAGCGGAGCTCCTGGTGACGTCACCGTCCTTTCCCCATGTGGAGATCCACCGGGGCAACGGGGTGACGCTCCGGGTGGACGCGCCGGGCGCCGACTCACTGGCCTACGTCTCCGGCCTCCGGGTCGGCGGCGAAGCTACCACCCGGTCGTGGCTCCCCGCCTCCTTCGTGGCCGAGGGAGGAGCGCTCCGCTTCACCCTGGCCGAGGCGCCGGACACGATCTGGGGCCGGGGCGCCGGCGACGCGCCCCCGTCGTTCCCGCCGGGGGGTTGAGGCACCCCGGCCGGATCCTCAGTACCCGTCGCCCTCCAGAGAGACCTTGCCCCGCATGCTCCGGTAGACGAAGACGGTGTAGGCCGCCACCAGCGCCATCCCGGGAATCCACCAGAAGAAGGCCACACGCATGCCGTGGGCCGGTCCCGCCGCGTTGTAGACCGTGAGGGACGCCGCGGCGTCGTTGGTGGCGGGAAGCACCAGGGGATAGAGCCCGAAGGACACGGACAGGAGCATCCCCACGAGGAACGCCACCGAGCCCAGAAAGGCGCCCAGCTCCCGACCCCGCCTGCTCAGGAGGAAGCTCGCGACCAGCCCGCCCACGGCCAGGAGGGGGAAGACGTACCCCAGGGGCTGCGCCGCCAGGCGCTCGGGGACGTGGGGCTGGACCCGGAAGGTGAACCCGGTCACCACGACCACGGCCACCACAAGGACCGGCCACGTCCACGCGGCCGCCTTCCGGGCGCGCGCCCGCACCGGGTCCCGGGTCTTGAGGACCACCCACAGGGCGCCGTGGTGCAGAAGAGCCAGGAGGCTCGTCACCCCCACCGTGACCGTGTACCAGTCCAGGACGCCCATTCGGTCGCCCCGGGTGGTGAAGTTGGTCCACAGCGGCGAGAAGAAATACCCCGCTCCGTCCAGGGGCACGCCGCGCACCACGTTGCCCAGGGCCGCGCCCAGGAAGATGGTGAGCAGGAGGCTGGCGGCGAAGAAGACCACGTCCCAGAAGGGACGCCACACGTGACTCTCCACGTGGCTGCGGAACTCGATGGCCACGGCCCGGAGGATGAGGAGCCAGAGGACCATCATGAGCGGGAGGTAGAAGCCGCTGAAGCTCGACGCGTACAGCTTGGGGAACGCCAGCACCAGCGATCCACCGGCGGTGAGGAGCCAGACCTCGTTGGCATCCCACACGGGCCCGATGCTCCGCAGCACGGTACGCCGCTCCTCGTCGGTGCGCGCAACGCCGAGGTAGAGGGCGCCGGCCCCCAGGTCGAATCCGTCGAGCACCACGTACATGGTCAGGAGCGCGGCGACGAGCCAGAACCAGACGGTGGCCATCATGTCACGCCTCCTCGCTGGCGGTGGACGGGAGCGGCCCCGGTCCGTGGACGATCTCGCGCTGGGCCAGGAAGAGGTAGAGGACACCCAGAACGAGATACATCCCCATGAAGCCCAGGAGCGAGAAGAGGGCGTTGCCCGCCTGCACCGACTGGGAGGTGCCCGCGCTCGTGCGGAGCACGCCCCAGACGGTCCACGGCTGCCGGCCCAGCTCGGCGGTCATCCACCCCATGGTGTTGGCGATGAAGGGGAACGGAGCGGCGAGCATGAGGACCCACAGGATGGGTCGGCTCCGGGACAGCCGCCTTCGCCAGGCCAGGAACGTCGCCACGGCCATGACGGCGATGAAGAGCGTGCCCAGACCCACCATGATGTGGTACGCGTAGTAGAGGAGCGGCACATTGTCGGGCCAGTCCTCCCGGGGGAACGACGTGAGCCCCTCCACCCGGGCGTTCCAGCGGCGGTAGGTGAGGAAGCTCAGGGCCGCGGGGATCTCCAGCGGATTGTCCAGCTGGAGCTCGGACATGTCGGGCTGGCCGATGAGGACGAGCCCCGCCGGCTCACCGGTCTGGAAGAGACCCTCCATGGCGGCGAAGGTGGGCGGCTGATACAGGGCGACGGACCCGGCCTGCCTGTCGCCGGTGGGGAACGCCATGAGCACCGAGGCCACGAGGCCGGCGGGAACCGCCACCCGCAGGAAGAGTCGGCCGTAGGCGGCGTGGTCCGACGTCCCGCCCCCTGGAGATCCGTTGCCGGCCCCGGCTTCGTCGGGCGCGTCGGCCAGGACGTAGTAGGCGCCGATGGCGGCCATGACGAAGGCCCCCGTGACCACGGCACCGGCCATGGTGTGCAGGTACTGCCAGATGAGCCAGGGGTTGGTGAGGAGGCCCGGAAGGCTCGCCAGCGCCAAGCGGCCCTGGGCGTCCATCTCGTATCCCACGGGATGCTGCATGAAGGCGTTGGTGGCCACGATGAAGTAGCCCGAGATCCACGACCCGAGCCAGACGGCCACCGCCGCGCCGAAGTGACCCTTCGGGCCGAGCTTCTCCCGCCCGAAGAGGAAGAGGGCCAGGAACGACGACTCGAGGAAGAAGGCGAACACGCCCTCCATGGCCAGCGTCTGTCCGATGACCCCGCCCGTCGCCTCGGAGAAGCGCGCCCAGTTCGTGCCGAACTGGAACTCCATGGGGATCCCGGTCACCACCCCCATGACGAACGTCAGGCCGAAGATGCGTCCCCAGAAGAGGGCCGCCCGGTCGTACCGCTCATCACCCTTCCGGAGTCCGATCCCCTTGAGGAGGACGATGAGGAGGGCCAGCCCCATGGTGAGCTGGGGGAAGAGGTAGTGGTAGGCGGCGGTGAAGGCGAAGTGGAAACGATGATAGAAGAGAGCCTGGTCCATGGCTCACCGCATTTCGGAGGGAGTAGTGCGATGCTCTGTGCGGAAGCCCGTCGGGCGGGCAGGGGACCGGCGGGAAGTTTGCTACCAAGATAACCTCGGGGCCGGACTCCCTGGAATCGCCGATGCCCCCCGGTGTGTGGTGCGTCGCGAACACCGTCGAAGCGCGCCGAACGCCGCCGGGCTTCCGACGCACCACGCCGGAACCTACCAGATCCTGTCGCCGACGGCCCGGCGCAGCTGATAGCGGCTCCGCACCAGGTCGTAGCGGGCCCGGATCTGCAGGAGCTTGGCCTGGGCCAGCAGCGTCTCGGCGTCCAGCACGTCCAGGTTGGTCACCACGCCCGCCTGGTAGCGCGTGCGGGCCAGCTCCAACGCCGCCGTGGCCTGGCGGACCTGGACGTCGGCAGTCTCGATCTTCTCGCGGTTGGCCCGCTCCCCGGCCACGGCCTTCTCCACGTCCTCGGCCACGCTGCGCTCCAGCGACTCGGCCCGGGCCGTGGCCACGTCCACGCCGGCTTCCGCCGCCTTCACCTGGCTGCGCGTCCGGTCGCCCACGTACACCGGGACCTGGACGGCCATCCCCGCCACGAAGTTGGGCTTGATGCGGTTCAGGTTGGGGACGTAGCCGTTCTTGGCCCCCACCATGACGTTGAGGTTCACCGAGGGACGGTCGCCCAGGGCGGCGAGCTGCGTCTGCACCCTCGCCGACGCCTCGGCGTTGCGCGCCATCCGCAGGTCGGGCCGCTGCTCCCGGGCCACCGCTACCAGCGAATCCACTCCCAGCGGCGCCGGCGCCAACTCGAAGTCCCCCGCAAGGTGCAGCGCCTCGTCGGCGGACACGCCCAGGAGCTGACGGAGCTCGATGGTGCGGGCGTCCAGGGCGTTGGCGATGTCCACGCGCCGGCTCCGGGCGCTGGCGATACGGACCTGGGTGCTCAGGGCCTCGAAATCGGTGGCCGTGCCGGCCTCGATCTTCCCCCGGGTGATCTCCAGGTGCCGGGACAGCGAGGCGATCTCCTCGTCCTGCACCCGCAGGCTCTCCTGCAGGAAGAGGATGCCGTAGAAGGCGTCCACCGTAGCATACGCGAGGCGCGACTTCACCAGCTCCACGTTCTCGCTCGCGGTGCGGGCCAGGGAGCGGGCCTGGGTCACCGCCGTCCGCCTCCGGCCCCAGTCGAAGACGGTATGCCGCAGCGCCACATCGGCCTGGTAGTTGTTGGAGGGGAAGAGGGAGAACGACTCGCCGTTGAAGTCCAGCGTGGGGACCGGCCCCACCCGCGAATACGACCCCTCGGCCACCACCATGGGTGAGAAGGCGGACTGGCGCTCGTCGATGCGAGCCTCCGACGCCGCGACGCCGTGCTGTGCCTCGGCCACCGCCGGGTGGGTGGCCAGCACCCGGGAAACCGCCTCCTCCACGGTGAGGGAGTCGGGGAGCTGCCGGGCAGCCACGCCGGCGGGGAGCAGGGTCGCTGCCAGAGTGAGCGCGATCATCCGGTTCATGGGTCGGTTCCTTCGGGGACCTGAGCAGGTCGCGGAGCTTGGCACGGGCGTGATACCGGACACCGTCGTGGCCCCCATCATTCCGTCAAGGCCGGGCCTCCCCCTCCGCGCCGGTTGTGTCGGCGCAGGAAGAGGACCGGAGGGATGGCCAGGAGCAGGATCCAGAACGCCACCCGGAAGACGTCGTCCACCGCAGACACGAAGGCCTGCTCGTGGGCGTGGGCGACGAGGAGGGCGCGCGCCCGGGCGGCCCCTTCGCCCAGGGTCCCGCCCACCCGATCGACCACGAAGTGCTGCAGCCGCCGGACCGTGGTCTGGAACGTGGCCGAATACGCGTTCATCTGCTCGCCGTAGGTGGCCGTGTGGTAGATGGCGCGACGCGTGAGGATGGTGCCGAACATGGCCACGCCGACGCTGCCGCCGATCTGACGGATCACGTTGATGAGCCCCGACGCCTGGGCCATCTTGCGGTTCGGGATCTCAGAGATGGCCATGGTGGTCAGGGGCGACATGAGAAGCCCCATGGCGATCCCCCGCAGGTAGAGGGGAAGCAGGATCTGGGGCTTCTCCGAGGCCAGCGACAGGAAGCTGAACTGGTGCATGGTGAGGGCCAAGAGGCCCAGGCCCACCAGGATGGGAACCCGCCCGTCGTAGCGGTCGGCGAACATGCCGGCGAAGGGCGCAGTGACGCCCACCAGGATCCCCACCGGCAGGAAGACCAGCCCCGCCTGGAAGGGCGTGTATCCCAGCGAGTTCTGGAGGTAGATGGGGACCAGGAAGTTGGCGCCGAACATCCCCACGCCGAAGATGAACAGCACCAGGTTGCTCACCGAGAAGTTGAAGTTCCGGAAGAGGCCGATCTCGATGAGCGGGTGCCGGACGTGGAACTCGGTGACCAGGAAGACGCCCAGGCCCACGAAGGCGATGGCGAAGGACGTGAGGATGAAGTCCGACGTCCACCCGCCGGTGTTCCACGCCGAGTTGCCGTTGGCCAGGGCCAGAAGCAGCGCCGTGAGCCCGGCGGTCAGCGACAGGAAGCCCAGCATGTCGAAGCGGGTCTTCCGGTCCGACTTGTACTCCCGGAGGATCACGCCTGCGGCCAGCATCCCCATGATGCCCACGGGCACGTTCACGTCGAAGATGACGTTCCACTCGAAGCGGTCGATGAGGTAGCCGCCCAGCGTGGGGCCCAGCGACACCGATGCCGACGCCGCCACCGACCAGAAGCCCAGGGCGATGCCTCGCTTCTCCGGCGGGAACTCCCGGGTGATGATGGCCATGCCCACGGGCATGAGGAACCCGGCGCCGGCGCCCTGGATGACCCGGAAGGCGATGAGGACGTCGATGTTCCCCGCCAGGCTGCACAGGAACGAGCCAAGGGTGAAGAGGAACAGCCCCGCCAGGAACATGCGCTTGTAGCCCCAGTGGTCGGCCATCCATCCCGACGACGGGAGCATGACGCCGAAGATCAGCAGGTAGGCGGTGAGGATCCACTCCACCCGATCCACGCTGACGCCGAAGGTGGCCATGAGCTTGGAGAGGGCCACGTTGACGATGGTGGCGTCCAGCACCGCCATGAACGTGCCGACCATGACGCTGGCCAGAACGAGCCAGCGATAGACGTCGTGGGACGGATCGAGGAAGGGAAAGCGCTCGATGAGCCGTTGACGGCCCTCGGATCGGTCCGTGGGCATGGAACGCCCCGCCCCTATCCTTCGGGCTGGTGGACCGTGACCACCACCGACATCCCCGGGAGGAGACGGACGGGGTCCCCGGTACCGTCGTCGGACATGCTGTCCACGCGGATCCGCACCGGAACGCGCTGGGTGACCTTGGTGAAGTTCCCCGATGCGTTGCTGGGCGGAATGAGGGAGAACTGGGACGCGGCCGCTGCGCCGATGAGGGTCACCGTCCCATGGAAGGCGTGGTCAGGCCAGGCGTCCACCGCGAGGTCCACGGCGGTGCCCACCGGGAGGAACCGGAGCTTGGTCTCCTCGAACACGGCCGTGACCCAGACGTGGTCCAGGTCGTAGACGGTGAACACCGGCTGACCCGGCTGGACCACGTCGCCGGGAAGAAGCCAGCGCTTCGCCACCACGCCCCTGAACGGCGCGGTGACCCGCGTGTCGGTGACCTGCTGACGGATGACCTCCATGCCGCTCCGGGCGGCCTCGACCCTGGCCAGGGCCACCTGGTGCTCGGCCTGCGCCGCGTCCAGCGCCGCGCTCTTGTGGTCGAACTCCTCCTGGGAGATGGCCTTGCCCTGAAGCTGGATCCTGGCCCGGTCCAGGTCGTCCCGGGCTCGCTTCTCCGCCACCTCGGAGAGCCGCACGCTCTCCCGTGCCAGGGCGAGCTGGGCCTGGGCCTGGGTCAGCCGCGCCTGCAGGTCGGCGTCGTCCAGCTGGACGAGGAGCTGGCCGACCTGGACGGTGTCTCCCTCGTCGGCCCCCAGGGCGCTGATCCGCCCCAACATCTTGGTGGTCACGGTGGCCCGGTCACCGTCGATGTAGGCGTCGTCGGTGGACACGACCCCGCGGAGCTTCACGTACCAGTATCCGGCGCCCACGGCCGCGACCAGGATGACCATGAGGAGGATGAGGAGTCCCCCGCGCCCCTTGCGTCCTCCGTTCTTGGCGGGCTCGGGAGCTGCTTCGGGTGCGCCTGCGGCGTCGCCCGTGGGCATTCGGGGTGCGTCGGCCATGCGGCTGGCTCCTCGTCATCCGGCCCGCTGCAGCGCCAGGCCGGTCTCTCTCCGTTTCGACATGCGCTCACCGCACGCCAGGGGAGGGAGCTCGAGGAGCTGCTCGGTGGGAGGCAGCTGGCTCTGGTGCGCGGCCGAACGGGATACCCCCGCGCAGGGGGGTTGGTTTCGGCGAACGGTCCGTGGCACGTTCCTCCACGTCCCGCTAGCTTGGGGACGCCGCTGGATCCCATCGAGAATCCGGGGACGGGATGACGGAGATCGTCATCCCCACAATGAGAATCAGCCCGCTCCCCGCGGGGTGGTTCCTGCCCTCCTCCCCGCCGGCCCCGGGCGTACGGGCTCATCGCCCGAAGGCACGACTCCATGCTTACGCTTCTCCTCTGCTGCTCCCTCCTGGGAGCGGGCAGCGTCAACGCGCACGCCCACGCTCCCTCCCTCGACACACTCCCCCCTTCCCGCCAGGAGGCGCCCCCTTCGCCGCTGGCCGACACCCTGAGCTTCTATCAGCTCATGGCGGTCACGGTCACGGTGAACCGGACGAGCATCCCCCTCCGCCTGAACCCCGGTGCCACCACCCTGGTGGATGGCCGCAACCTCGACGACATGGCGCGCACCGTCGCCGTGGACGAGGCGGTGCGGCTCGTCCCCGGGGTCAAGGTCGACAACCAGGCAGACGGCGAACGGGTCCACATGTCCATCCGCGGCCAGGGAATCCTCAGCGAGCATGGCATCCGGGGCATCAAGATCCTGGAAGACGGCCTCCCGCTGAACGACCCCAGCGGCTTCGCGTCGGACCTCTACGACGTGGACTGGTCCGACGTGCACCGCGTCGAAGTGCTCCGGGGTCCGGGTGCATCTTTGTACGGAGGCGGAGCGACGGCCGGTGTGGTGAACATCGTCACCACGCCTCCTCCCCTCGAGGGCACGGTGTCCACGGGCGAGGCGCGGGCAGGCTCCCACGGCTTCTGGAAGACGGCGGTCCGGAACGCGGGGCGCACCGGTGCCGTGGGCTACGCCGTCACGGCCAGCCGCTCCTACGGAGACGGGTACCGCGACCACACCGCCTTCAACGCCACGAACCTGCGGGCCAAGGGCGAGTGGGCCGTCTCGGACCGGTTGACCCTGCGCCCCGTGGTGGCCTGGACGTCCTTCTTCAACCAGAACGCCGAGGGCCTCAACCTGGCCTGGCTCGCGGCGGACCGCCGGCAGGCCAACCCCGATGCCAACGCCTTCAACGAGCTCCAGCGCACGCGTCGCTTCACCGGAGGCTTCACGGGGCGCTTCGAGGTGAGTGACGCCACGACGCTGGATTTCAACGGCTACCTCCGGGACACCCGGTACCTGGAACCCGTGCCGTCGTCCGTCCAGCACCGGAGCCTGGCGGCTCCCGGCGGAACGCTCCAGCTCACCAGTCACGTGGGCGAAGGTCGGGTGGTCCACACCCTGGGCGCCGGCGCCGACGTCCAATGGCAGCGCATCAGCGAGCACCGCCTGCCCAACCTGGGCCTCGCCGAGGAGGGCACCGCGCTCCTGTCGGACCAGACCATCCACCAGAGCGGACTGGGCGTCTTCCTGTTCGACCGGGTGGAGCTGGGCGACGACTGGGCCGCCCTTCTCAACCTGCGCTACGACCGCATCACCAACCGCCTGCACGACCACCTGCGGGACGGCGGCGTGGACCTCTCCGGCGACGCGAACTTCGACCGCGTCACGGCGCGGGCCGGGCTCACCTGGAGCCCCGCGCCCACCTGGAGCGTCTACGCGAACTGGGGACAGGGCTTCCTCCCGCCGGCCACCGAGGAGCTGGCCAACAATCCGGCGGCGCAGGGCGGCTTCAACGCCTCCCTGGTTCCGGCGACCTCCTGGGGCGAGGAGCTGGGCGTCCGGGGTCTGCGCGGCCGCCGCTTCCTCTACGACGTGGCCGTCTTCCACCTGGAGACCCATGGCGATTTCGACCGGTACCGGGTCCCCACCCGCCCCCTGGAGACGTTCTACCGCAACGGCGGCAACAGCCGCCGCTTCGGCGTCGAGCTGTATGCCAACGTCAACCCGGTGGACCCGGTATGGCTCCAGCTGGCCTACACCTGGTCCCATTTCCGCTACCTGACGTCCACCAGCTTCTACGGGGACATCGAGGGCAACACACTGCCCAACAGCCCCGAGCACCAGCTCTTCACCGACCTGGCGTGGCACCCGAGGCCCGACCTGACCCTGGGCGTCGGGAGCGACACCTTCAGCCGGTGGTTCGTGGATGCGGGCAACGCCACCGACGTGAGCGGCTACACCCTGTGGAACGCACGGGCTTCCTGGACGGTGCATCTGGCCGGGATGGCCGCGGAGCTCACGCTCCAGGGACGGAACCTCACGGGCGTAAGGTACATCGCGTTCACCGAGCCCGACCCCGACGGGAACTCCTACCAGCCGGGGCCCGAACGTGAAGTGTTCGCCGGCGTGCGCTTGACCCTGCCGTAGCGAGGGTACCGGGAGCGCATGGGGTGGACCGGGACTCGACGTCCAGTCCCGGTCCACCCGCCCATCTGGCCCTCACAGCCCCGACCCCCCAAACTCTCTCTGCTGCACCGTACACATCACCCGGCGCGACTTCCGGGATCTCTCAGGAGGCGGACTTCCGTGCGCACCTCTACGACCCGTATCGTCCTCTCCCTCGCCATGCTCGCCGCCGCGGCGTCCTTCGCCTCGGCCCAGACCACCAACGTGACGCCCGACCACTGGGCCGAGATGCGCTGGCGCGAGATCGGTCCCACGCGGGCCGGCCGCACCCGCGCGTTGGACGGCGTGCCCAGCCAGCCCAACACGTTCTACATCGGCTTCGACAACGGCGGCGTATGGCGCTCCACCGACTACGGCTCCACCTGGGTGCCGCTCTTCGACGACCAGCCCACCAGCTCCATCGGCGCCATCGCCGTGGCGCCCTCGGACCCGAACGTCATCTACGTGGGGAGCGGCGCCGGGATCATCCGGCCCGACCTGTCCACGGGCGACGGGATGTACAAGTCCACCGACGCCGGAAAGACGTGGACGCACCTGGGCCTCCGGAACAGCCAGATGATCGCCGACGTGGTGGTGGACCCCACCGACCCGGACCGGCTCTTCGTGGCGGTGCTGGGTCACCCGTACGGGCCCAACGAGGAGCGGGGCATCTTCCGCTCCACCGACGGCGGCCGGACCTTCGAGAAGGTGCTCTACCGCGACGAGTACACCAGCGGCAACGACGTCGTCCTGGACCCGTCGGACCCGAACACGGTCTACGCCACCCTCTGGCAGCAGCAGCAGAGCTTCCGCGAGAGCGGTGAGTTCGGCGGCTCGGGCAACGGGATCTTCAAGTCCACCGACGGAGGCGACACGTGGCAGCCCCTCACCGAAGGGCTTCCCAGCGTGATCGAGGCCAACCTGGCCATCGCGCCGAGCAACCCGGACCTCCTCTACGCCATGGTGGCGGGCACGCCGAAGGCGTCGGGGGGCGAGGGCGCGGGCCGTGACGGCGGCACCACCGGCGTGGTGGGCTTCTACAAGTCCACCGATGCGGGCGAGCACTGGACGCCCGTGGACGTGCCGGCGGGCCCCCTGCCCTCCCCCACGCCCCACGTGGACACCCGCCCCCTGGCCCGCATCGGCGGCGGCGACCTGCCGACCATCACCGTGGATCCCGTGGACGAGAGCACCGTCTACAGCGCCACGGTGGTCATGTGGCGCACCCACGACGGCGGGGAGCACTGGTCGGCCGTGCGCGGCGCCTACGGCGGCGACGACTACCAGAAGATCTGGATCAACCCGAACAACCCGGACATCATCCTGGCCGTCTCGGACCAGGGAGCGGTGGTGTCGGCCAACCGGGGCGAGTCGTGGAGCAATTGGTACACCCAGCCGACGGCGGCCATGTACCACGTCACCGCCGACAACGACTTCCCCTACCGCCTGTGCGGCGGCCAGCAGGACTCGGGCTCGGCGTGCGTGAAGAGCCGCTCCGACGACGGGATGATCACCTTCCACGACTGGCATCCGGTGAACATCCAGGAGTACGGCATCGCGGCCCCCGACCCCCGGGACCCGGACATGGTGTATGGCGCCTCGCGTACCGACGTCTCCCTCTACAACAGGAAGACGGGCCAGACCACCAACGTGGGACCCGACATGGGCCCGCGGGGCGGCCCGTACAACCGGGACGTGCGCACCATGCCCCTCCAGTGGTCTCCGGTGGACCCGGACCTCCTCTTCTACACCTCCAACGTGGTGTGGAAGACCACGGACCGGGGCCACAGCTGGACGCGCATCAGCCCGGACCTGGCGCGCCAGTCGTGGACGGTGCCCGAGACCGCCGGCAAGTACGCGGGCAGCGTCACCGTGAGCCCCCAGGGCACCATCACCGCCCTGGCGCCTTCGCCCCTGGACGTGGACGTGATCTGGGCCGGCACCGACGACGGCAACATCCAGGTCACCATGGACGGCGGCGCCAGCTGGAGCGACGTGACGCCACCGGCCATCGAGCCGTGGACCC
>JASFRY010000014.1:0-21167 GCA_050114675.1 Gemmatimonadota bacterium
TATTCCTTCGCGGCCGTGCGCGACCTGGTGGACGAGCACATGGTGGTCACGGAGGAGGAGATCCGCGCAGCCATGGCCTTCGCCGCGTCCACGCTCCACGTGGTGGCCGAAGGAGGCGGGGCCGTGGGGATCGCCGCGCTCCGCTCCGGCCGGTGGTCGGCCCCGGAGGGGAGCGGAGCCGTGGTGGTGGTGGTGAGCGGCGGGAACGTGGCCCCCTCCACCCTGGCCGACGTCCTCTCAGAGGCGTCCTGACGGCCCGGAACGGCAGCGGCGGCCCGAGGTGCCCCCGGGCCGCCGCCGCGCTTCTGAGGTCGATCTCGGGCGCCTAGCGCAGCCTCGACACCAGGATCTGGCCCGGCGCCGGCATGTCGACGCGGATCTGGGCGCCTGTCCCGGTCCCGTTGGACACGAAGTCGTGGACCCGGATCCCCGAGGCGCCGATGGGTCCCACGTAGTTCTTGGTGGCGAACGACGCCGTGGCCACCGAGGATTCCTGGGTCGGCGGATTGGTGCTGCAGTCCCCCGCCGTCCCGGTGGTCGTCACGGGCCACGGGAACACGCCCACGGGGTTCGGCGTGCAGAAGATCTCCGCCGCTGAGACGAAGTCGTACGTGCTGAAGCCGAGATTCGGCTCCGGGGCCCCGGTCTGGTGCAGAACGATGGCCGTGACGAACTCCTGGAACAGCTGGTTGTAGCTCTTGCCCGTCTCGCTCTGCAGCCCCGCCGTCCCCGACACGGTGAGGGAGTCGGTGAGCGTCTTGAAGAGGGGAGCGTCCGCCTCGGGCGCTGAGGCCGCATTTCCGTAGGCGTCGCCGAGCCAGCGCTCGAAGAGCCACCCCCCGCCGTAGATGCTGTAGGTATCGGGCGTGCCGTCGGGTACGGTGACCAGCGCGTTGGGCTGCGTGGACAGGTACCACACCGTCCGCGCCAGGGTAAGGGCGACGCCGTAGTTGCTCTCGTCGATCCCGTTGCCCTGGAAGCTCGACCGGCTCACCACCGCGTTCACCGCCGGGCCGCCGTTGGCCGCCCAGGCCAGCCGCGAGGACATCTCTCCGGAGATCTCCGCCCGCCCCTCCTCGATCCAGTCGGGATGATAGCCCGAATAGGGCGACTCGATGCGGTGGTAGAGCGACACCACGTGCTCCATCTCGTGGGCCACCGTGGACAGGGCCTGGTACGAAGGGCTGGAGCCGTCCATGGCTTGGATGAGGTCGGTGCTGAAGTACATCAGCTCCATCTGGTTGGACGCGGGGCAGGCGGTCTTGGGGAAGAAGTCACCGCTCCACACGAACGCCGCCGTGTTGCCCGTCACCGCCGGCGTGGCCAGGAGGACCACCTTGCCGTTGCCGTCGATGTCCGAGGGCGTGCCGAAGTAGGACGCCACCATGTCCCGGGCGTAGTTGGAGTAGTAGTCGGCCATCTTCTTGGCCAGCGTCACGCTGATGGGGCTGGTCGCCTGCTCCGTGGAGTCCTGGTAGATGGCCAGGTCGTTGTTCTCGTAGATGAGCTTGGCCGTCGTCACCGAGTCGGCCTGGGTGTAGGAGCAGGTCGTGGAGACGTTGAAGGTCCGCGTGGCCGGGGACGTGGCCTGTGCCGGCGCCTGCAGCGCCAGGGTGGGCCGCGGCGCAAGGACGTTCTCCGCCCCGATCCGCTGGATCATCTCCCGCTCGCGCCGGCGCAGCTCCGTGTGGAAGCGGGAGGTGGCCCGGGAGATCTCCACCGCCTTGAGGAAGGAGGCGTCGGACAGGCCCGGGATGGGGGACCACGGAGCCACCGTCGCCCGCTGGGCGCTCACCGGGGCGGGCGCCTGGCTGACCCCGATCCCCGTCACGGACAGGGTGACGTTGGGCACGTCGGAGGCGTTCTCGGTCTGGGTGGGCCGGGTCACCGTCACCCGGTAGCGGTCCCCGCTGGCGCCCGACGGCAGGAGCAGGCAGTCCGCGAGGGCGTAGGCCTGGGTCTCGCCCAGCGCCAGGTCCACCGTCTTGACGTCGCTGCACGGCTGCTGGGGCGTGTTCACGGTGATCACGGCCGACCCCGCCACACCGCCCACGGTGGCAGTGATGGCGGCGTTTCCGGCGGCCACGCCGGTGGCCATCCCGGAGGTGGACACGCTGACGACCGAAGCGTCGGACGACGTCCAGATCACCGAGTCCGAGACCGCATTCCCGTTCTCGTCCTTGGCGACGGCGGTGAACTGCTGGGTTCCCCCCACCTCGACGGTGGCGGACGTGGGAGACACGGTCACCGACACCACGTTGGGTGCCGTCGGGCTGCTGCTGCATGAGGCGACGAGAACGGCCGCTGCGGCAGCCGCGAGGGTACGCTGAACGTTCATGAAGTCCGAAGCTGTCTGTGGAGGCGCGGAGGGGCCGGTCAGCCCACCGCACGTGCGCGGGAAATACCCTCCGATCGACCCGGGAGTTCTACACCCGTAGGTGGTCCGAAGCGCCGTCCCCCCGGCATTAACCGATAATCGTAGGCAGAAGTTCCCCGGAGGGTCCCTGGAGGCTCACGGCGGCGTAGGAGGTGAGGGGGGTGGATTCGGGGTTCACCTCCACCACCGAGCCCCCGCGCTCGAGGGTGGCCAGCGGCACCGAAGCGGCCGGATGGACCACGGCGCTGGTGCCCACGACCAGACACACGTCGGCCTCGGACGCCCGGCGGAAGGCCGCGTCCAGAACCCGGGGGTCCAGCGTCTCCCCGAACCACACCACGTCGGGCCGGAGGAGCCCGCCGCACGGGTCGGGGCAGTGGGGGAGCGTCTCCCGCGACGCGCTGTCCACCGGCGTGCGGCCCTCGGAGCGCGCCCCGCAGCGCGTGCAGCGGTTCCTGAAGATGGCGCCGTGGAGCTCGAGGGGCAGGGCAGGCGAGGGATCGCCGTCACCGGCGGCCTCCCGCGCCGCCAGGGTGTGGAGGCCGTCCACGTTCTGGGTCACCACCGTGGCGCGCCCGGCCAGCGCCAGACGAGCGAGGGCGAGGTGCCCGGGATTCGGCCGGCAGGCCGCGATGGATGCCCGGCGCCAGGCGTACCACTCCCACACCAGGCGAGGGTCGCGCCCGAAGGCCTGCGGCGTGGCCAGATCCTCGGCGCGGTAGGACTTCCAGAGCCCCCCTTCGCCCCGGAAGGTGGGCACGCCCGACTCCGCCGAGATCCCGGCTCCGGTGAGGACGACGATCCGGTCCGCGTCCCGCAGGAGACCACGGGCCCGGTTCAGGTCGTCGCTCACCCGCGCACGGCGGTCCATGCCAGCAGGGCCCAGGCCGCCAGGAAGCACAGCCCCCCGAAGGGCGTGACGGCCCCCATCCACCGGTGGCCGGTGAGCACGAGGGCATACAGGCTTCCCGAGAAGACCAGGATGCCGGCGACCATGAGCCAGCCGGCGGTGGTCACGGTGCCGGCCGGCCACCGCGTGGACGCCCACGCCACGGCCAGGAGCCCCAGCGCGTGATAGACCTGGTAGCGCACGCCGGTCTCGAAGATCTGCATGTCCCCGGGGCTCAACGTCCCCCGGAGTCCGTGGGCCCCGAAGGCGCCCAGCGCCACGCCCAGGAAGGCGAACGCCGCGCCCAGGCCGAAGAAGGTCCGTTCCATCAGTAGGCGAGTCCGTAGGCTTCGCGGCGGGGATCCGACCCCACCGTCAGGGTCCCCCAGTCCGGCTCTCTCCGGATCATCTGCGCGCCCCCGAACGTCGCCGTCCACCCGTGGATCACGCGGATATCGTGGCCCCGCGCCGTGAGCTCGGCCCGGACCGAAGCGGGAATCCTGTCCTCCAGGTACAGGCTCAGGCCCGCGTTGGAGCGGAACCGCGGCGCCTCGATGGCCTGCTGGGGCGTCATATCGAAGAGGAGGAGATTGTTGACGATCTGGAGCAGCGACTGGGTCTGGCTGTCGCCCCCGGGCGTGCCCACGGTGAAGGCCAGCTGGCCGCCCTTGAGCACCATCATGGGCGTGAGGGTGTGGTAGGGGCGCTTGCCCGGCGCGATCTCGTCGGGATGGCCGTCCACCAGGTTGAAGAGGGCCCCCCGGTTCTGGAGGAGGACGCCCGTCTCGGGCTCCAGCAGCCCCGAGCCGAAGCCGGCGAAGAGGCTCTGGATCCACGATACGGCATTCCCCCACTGGTCGACCACCGTGAGGTAGACCGTGTCCCCGTGATCGTTCTGGGACCCGGGATCGTTCTCTCCGGGCTCCCCACCGAACCCGGGCTCCACCGACGCGGCCGCGTGGTCGGGATCCACCAGGGTGGCGCGCTCGGCCAGGTATGCCGAGTCCAGGAGGCGGTCCACCGGGATGTCCGCCTTGGCCGGGTCCCCGATCCACCGATCCCGGTCGGCGAAGGCGATCTTCTTCAGCTCCACGAGGGTATGGAGATAACGTGAGGTATTATGACCCATATCCTTAAGAGGAAACGACTTGGCCATCTGGAACAGCTGGAGCTGGGCCAGGCCCTGGGTGTTGGGCGGCATGACCAGGAGGTCGTGGTCCAGATACGTGCCGTGGAGGGGCTCCACCCAGGTGGAGGTGTGGCCTGAGAAGTCCTCTGCCCGCAGGTAGCCACCCTGGGCCTCGAGGAAGGTCGAGAGCTTCTCGGCCACCGGTCCCTGGTAGAAGCCGGCCTTCCCGTCACGCGCGATTCGCTCCAGGGTGGCGGCGAGGGCGGGGTTCTTCAGGAGGGAGCCCACCGGTGGGGGCGCACCGCCGGGGAGATAGAGGGCCTTGCCGGCGTCGTTGAGCGCGCCCCCTTCCGACGCGAAGTCCGAAGCCAGGCGGGTGGAGACGGGAAAACCGTCCCGGGCGTAGCCGATGGCCGGCGCCAGGAGCTCGGCGAAGGGCTTCGTGCCGAAGCGCTGCTGCACGTCCACCCAGGCGGCCACGGCGCCGGGCACCGAGACGGAGAGCGGGCCCGTGGACGGGATCTCGTCCAGCCCCTGGTCCCGGAAGAAGGCCGGGGTGGCCAGAGCGCCGGCCCTCCCGCTGCCGTTGAGTGCGTACACCTGACCGGAGGACGCCTCGTAGAACAGCACGAAGGCGTCGCCGCCGACGCCGTTCATGTGGGGCCGGACGACGGCCAGGGTGGCGGCCATGGCCACGGCGGCATCGATGGCATTGCCGCCCTCCTTGAGGACCTGTATGCCCACCTGGGTGGCCAGCGGGTGGTCCGACGACACGGCGCCGTGGGTCCCCCGGACGTCGGGGCGGTTCTGCGCCGGGAACTCGGGGCCGTCGGCGTCCTGGGGCGGGGCGGGGGCCTGGCAGGCCGCGAGGAGGGCGGCGACGACGAGAGTTGCGGCGCGGCGAGGCCTTTTCATGGCGGCTCCGGAGCGGTTCGGTTCGTTGGGGAAGCCTCAGCTTGGGACGCCGGACGGGTCGGCGCCAGGGGCAGTGGTGGCTGCCGGTCCCGTCGATTATCCTGAGGGCTTCGACAGGGCCCTCATGAAACCCGTCCTCCCGCCGGGAGGACACCCGAGCACCGTTTTCGTGTCCGCAGCCGCCACCCGATCCCAGGCTTCTCCGCCGTCCGTCAACGCGACCCGCGTCGCTCTGGTGGTCGCGGGAGCCCACGCGTTGAACGACGCCTATTCGGCCTTCGTGCCGCCGCTGCTGCCGCGGCTCATGGACCGGCTCGGCCTCTCCATTGCGTTGGCCGCCACGGTGGCCATGACGTTCTCCATCGCGTCGTCCCTCCTCCAGCCCATGCTGGGCTATCTGGCAGACCGCTTCGGGCGGAGGGGCTTTCTCGTGGCGGGGCCGCTCCTTTCGGGCGTCTTCGTCTCCCTCGTCGGCTGGGCGTCGACCTTCTGGGCGCTCATCGCCGTCCTCCTCCTCGCCGGCCTGGGGAGCGCGGCCTTCCACCCACCCGGGGCGTCGTACGCCGTGCGGGTCGACGCAGGCAAGGGCGGCGGGGTGCGCTACTCCGTCTTCTCCTTCTCCGGGAGCGCCGGCTACGCCGTGGGCCCCCTCATCGCCGTGGGCCTGGTCCAATGGCTGGGGATGGACCACCTCTGGCTCGCCATGCTGCCGGCGCTCCTCCTCACCCCCGTCTTCTTCCTCAATCTGCCCAGCGGCCGCACGGACCGGGCGGTGCACCCGCCGCCCCATCCCCTGCGGGTGATGCGGGGCCTCGCCGGGCCGCTGGGGATCATCTTCGGCATCAGCGCGGCGGTGACGTGGGCCCAGCGCACGTTTCTCACCATGGCGCCCATCATGGTGGACCAGGCCGGCGGCTCGGAGACCGTGGGGGCGGTGGCGCTCACGGCGTACCTGGTGGCGCAGATGGCGGGCACCGTCACCGGAGGGTACCTGGCGGACCGGGTGGAGCGCCGCATCCTGCTCGTGGCGCTGTGCGGCCTGGCGTTTCCCGCCCACCTGCTGGCCGTGGGCCTGGCGCCGGCCAGCGCCGGGGCCCTCACCGCCGCCGCCGCGGCCGGGTTCTTCGGCATGGCGACGCTCCCCGCCATCGTGGTCATGGCCCAGGAGATGATCCCCCGGGGCGCCGCCGTGGGCTCGGGCATCGTCATGGGCCTGGCGTGGGCCACGGGGTCGGTGGGCGTGCTGGCCACGGGCGCTCTGGCCGACGTGGTGGGACCCCGCGCGGCCTCCCTGGCGACCATGCCCGTGCTTCTGGGGGGTGTGCTCCTGGCGGCCCACCCGGCCCTCCGTGAGCTCCGGACCGTGGAGGGCTGAGCGGTGCCCTTCCGCCTCCAGCCGCCCCGGGACCGCACCCTCTTCCGCCTGGTGAAGCAGGCGGACGTCCTCCGCCTGACCAAGGGGAAGGCGCTGTACGGCCCCGGAGACCCGGCACCCCAGGTCTGGCTGGTGCGCGAGGGGTATGTGCGCCTGGTGCTCCCGGGGCTGGAGAGGGGACGGCGGTACAGGACGGTGGCCGTGGCGGTGCCGTGGGAGATGTTCGGGGACGAAGCCCTCACCGAGGGGCACCGGCGCTATGGCGCCGTCGCCGGGTCCCGCTGCGCCGTGCAGCCCCTCCCCAAGGACCCCGTCCTCCGGGGCCTCAAGACCGCCCGCAAGAGCCTGGATGCGTACCTGGAGGGCGTGGAGCGTGAGCTCCACCGCCTCCGCCACGCCCAGGGGGGCTCCCAGGGTCCGTCGGCCGCCCAGCGTCTCGCCGAGGTGCTCCTGGACCTGGGGGAGCGCTGCGGGGAGCCGCAGGGAAGGGGGATCGTCCTCTCGGAGCGCCTCACCCATCAGGTGTTGGCGGACCTGGCGGGCGCCCACCGCGCCACGGTGACCACGCTGCTCAACGACTGGCTCTACGAGGGGATCCTCGTGACCGACCGGGACAACCGGCTGGTCCTGGCACGGCCGGCCGGTCTGTGGTCCCTGGCCGGGTACCACCGTCCTGAGGGACCGGCCGACGCGCCCGGTCGTTGACCGAAACCACTGTGCCGCCTAGGTTTTGGGGCTTTTCCCGGACCCAGACATCTCTGTTTGCCCCCACGGGCTGGAATCACCCATGACGAAGCGTCATCCCGGCCAGCGCAGGCTGTCCCGCGAGCACCAGGAGCACGAAGACGACATCTTCGTGGCCAAGATCCTCGAGATCAGCAACTGGCTGCGTTCGAATCAGCAGGCCGTCACCGTCCTGGTCGTGATCCTGGTGTTGGGTGTGGCCGCGGGCCTCTACTACTTCAACTACCGCAAGTCCCTGGTGACCCAGGCGGCCAACCAGCTCGAGCAGATCCACCAGACCGTGGCGCTCCAGGACCGGGAGGGGGCGAAGCAGCAGCTCAAGGTCTTCCTGGACCGCTTCGGCGGCACGCCGTACGCCGGTGAGGCGCGCATGCTCCTCGGCGAGCTCTATCTGGACGGCAACGATCCCCAGCAGGCCCAGGCCGTGCTGGAGCCCATCGCCCAGTCTCCCCGGGATCCTCTCGAGCTTCAGGCCGCCTCGCTGCTGGCCGCCGCGTACGAGCAGGAGAAGCGGTGGTCCGACGCCGAGGCCACCTATCTGCGCATCGCCGACCGCTCCGAGCTCGACTTCCAGATCCGGGACGCCCTGGCCAGCGCCGCCCGCATCCGTGCGCAGGAGGGCAACCGCCAGGGCGCCGAGGAGCTCTACCAGCGCATCCTGGACGGGCTGGACCAGAACGATCCCCAGCGTGGCCTCTACGAGATGAGGATCGCCGAGCTGAAGGACCGGGTGGCCTCAAAGGACTGACGGGACCCGGCCAGAATCGGCAGGGCCCCGGAGCGGGCAGGCCCCGAAGACGAGCATTTCCGCGCACGATCCATCCTGAGTGAGGACCGGAAGCGCGCTACGCTTTGTTCGTATAATATGTATTATGTTAAGTTCCGGATGCGCCGACATCACGCACGTCTGTAGCGCACCCTCAGGCCGTTCGCGGCGGCCCACCGCCCTATTCCCCACCGTCGGCGATCCTCCGCTGCGTCGGCTCCAGGGCCCGCACGCGCACCCGGGCCGTCCCGGGGCCCACGATGCCCAGCTTCCGGGCAGCCGCGTAGGAGAGGTCGATGATCCGGTCCGAATGGAAGGGCCCCCGATCGTTGACGCGCACCACCGCACGCCGGCCGTTCTCCAGGTTCGTCACCTCGACGTACGTGGGAATCGGCAGCGTCCGATGCGCCGCCGTCATGAGGTACATGTCGTAGGGCTCGCCCGAGCTCGTCCGCCGGCCCTGGAACTCGCTGCCGTACCACGAGGCCAAGCCCTCCTCGTCGTACCCCTCGGAGGTGTCGAGGACCCGGTACGTGCGCCCGTCCACCTCGTATTCCGCCGGATTGCCGTACCGGCTGGGCGGCTCGTCTCTGGGGACGGCGTCGGCAGTGGCCGCGGGGTCGCGATCCGTGTCGTTCGCCCGGGGCGCGGGCACGGACGGCGCGCCCCCGGGATACCCCACCACCGAACATCCGGATACTGCCAGAACGGCAGCAACGAGCACCGACGCACGCATCAGCCGTTCCGGTAGACCTTGGCTACCAACCGTCTCCGCTCCTTCTTTCTCATGCGCGCTAAAGCGTGACTGGTAAAGCGTTTATCATTCGTTACCTCACGCATGATATGGATGCCGGCCGGAGGCTCGGGGACCGGGTCGTCCTCATCGTCGAGCTCGATCTCCAGGAGCGTCAGGCCGTCGAGGGCCCCGTCGAACCGGTCCAGCTCCCACGGCCCCAGACGGTGGCGCACCTTCTCGATCACCCGTCTCCCTGCCGCCTTCAGGAGACCGTCCGCCACGTCCCTGGGCACCACCGTCTCCACCTCCCTGCGCCTGACGCCGTTCCCGCTCTTCAGGGTGAGCACGGGTCCCCGGGGCTCGCCCACGCGGATGCGCACCGAGGGAGATCCCTTCTTCAGGTACCCCTGCCGGTAGTGGTGGCCGGCCCCCACCCGGGACCAGACGTCCGGATCCACCCGGACCAGGTACCTGCGCTCGATCTCCCAGGGGCCCTGCCCCACGATCACGCTCCGGGCTTGCGCCCGAGGACGGCGACGCGACGACGGAGGAGGGGCACGAAGCCCTGGAGCACACGCTCCACCGTCCGGAGCCCGGGCAGGTGGGACTCGGCGTAGTACGCCCGCTCGATCTCGAATCCGGCGTCCCGCATCATTCCCGTCATGCGGGCCATGGACTTGTAGTCCACGTGGCTCACGTCGCGCTTGAGAAGGATGTCGTGGTTCTTCAGGACCTCCAGGACGTGGCCCCGGTGGGGCGTCCACACGCTGAAGCGTCCCCCGGGCCGGAGGAGCCGGAACGCCTCTTCCACCACCCGCACCGAGTCGTCGGGATAGAGGTGCTCGAAGAGGTCGGCGGCCAGCACCAGGTCCCACGCTCCCCCCTCCAGCCCGGTGGCGCCGCCGTCGGCGCACAAGAAGCGGAGGTTGGGCCTGGGCTCCTTCTCCAGGCGGCTGTTGCAGAGCGCGATGCTCTTCTCGCTGAAATCCACGCCCACCACCGCCGCGGCCACGTCGGCCAGGGCGAAGCTGAACGTCCCCCACCCGCACCCCACGTCCACGACCCGCTCGTCGGGCCCGGGACGGTAGAGCTCCATCACCTTGCGCACCCGATAGCGCTGGAAGGGGCTGTCGTAGTCCGTCAGGTGGTCCGGGTCGTCGAAGTACGCGGTGGAGTCGTAGTACTCCTTGCCGATCCTGGGCTCGCTCATACCGTCACAGCCTCCCGAAGACGGCGCTGAGCTTGAGCCACCATACCCGCCACACCGCCTCCCGTACGATGCGCTTGGACATCTTGGAATCGCCTTCGTCCCGCTCCGTGAAGAGAATGGGGATCTCGTGGAGGGAGAAGCCCTTCCGGTAGGCCCGGTACTTGAGCTCGATCTGGAAGGCGTACCCATTGGAGCGCACCCGCTCCAGCCGCACCGCCTCCAGCACCTCCCGGTGCCAGCAGTTGAATCCCCCCGTGGCATCCCGGACGGGCATGCCCGTGATGGTGCGGGCGTACCACGATCCGAAGACGGAGATGAAGAGGCGGCTCATGGGCCAGTTGAGGACGTTCACGCGCCCCCCCACGTACCGGGAGCCGATGACCACATCGTGGTCCTGAGCCGCCTCGATGAAGCGCGACAGGGCGTCCGGAGGGTGGGAGATGTCTGCGTCCATCTCGAAGAGGAGCTCGTAGCGGCGCTCGAGCCCCCAGGCGAAGCCGGCCAGATACGCGCGGCCAAGGCCGTCCTTGGCGCTCCGGTGGAGGACGTGGATCCGCTCGTCCCGGGCCGCCATGGCGTCGGCGATCTCGCCGGTGCCGTCGGGAGACGCGTCGTCCACCACCAGGATGTCCAGGCGGGGGTCCTGCTCCAGGATGAGCGGGACCTTGCGCGGGAGGTTCTCCCGCTCGTTGTACGTCGGTACGATGACCAGGAAACGGCCGTCACTCACGGACGTCCTCCGAGGATCCAGAAACGGCATCCCCCCCGGCCAGGGACCGGAGCCAGAATGCGCCTGCGGGCACCAACTCTACCAACGTGGTCCAGATCCGTGCCACCACGGCCAGCACCCCCGAGGGAGCGGCGCCGATCTGGGGCGTGAGGAAGGCCACCAGGAAGCCCTCGCGGACCCCCACGCCCGCCGGGGCGAAGATCATGACGTACCCCAGCACGTAGGCGGCGGCGAAGGCCGACGCCACGGGAAGGATGCGCCCTGCGTGCCCGAAGGATGCCGCCAGAACCCAGAAGGAGAAGGCATACAGGGCCCAGTTGGCCGTGTAGTAGAGGAGCCACCGGACCGCATGCACGCTTCCCAGCCCCGGTGGCGCCTCCTGGCGGGCAAGGCGGAACCAGAGAGCCGCGACGCGTCGGAAGACGGGAGGCAGGAGCCCCACGAGCACCACGACGCCCATGATCACCGCCCCGGCCAACCCCACGGAACGGAAGCGTGGCGGTCCACCGGCCAGGGCGCCGAGCCCCACCAGCGTGGCCGCCACCAGGGCGATCCCCTGCCCCAGCACCGCCGCCGCCGTGGCCGTGGTGGCCGGCACGCCCCGGCGTCGGGCCAGGACCGCCAGGCCGGCGATCTGCCATACCTTGCCCGGGAGGTAGCGTCCCAGATTCGCCACCATGAAGAGGCGCACGGCGTCGGCAACCGGGACGCGGGGTCCCCCCAGGTCCAGCACGAGGCGCCCCCACAGGGCGGCGGACCAGAAGTAGGCGAGGAGAAGGAGGATGCACGACGCCAGGGCCGGCACGAGACGCGGACGCCACGCCGAGGGGTCCAGGCCGCGCAGCTCCTGGAAGCCCGGGCCCAGGCGGTCGACCACGAACCACGTGACCAGGACCGTGAGGGCCAGCTGGCCCACCAGGACGAGGAACCGTTTCAGACGGCCCTCCGGCGGTTCCGGAGCATGCCCCACGCGCCCAGAGCCAGGAGCACTGCCAGGGCTGCCAGGCTGAGCCACAGCGAGCGCATGAGGATATCCGAGTGGTACCACATCTCCACCGTGTGCTCACCCGCCGGCACGGGGATGGCCCGCAGGGTGTGGTAGGCCCTGAGAACAGGCGCGTCCGTCCCATCCACGGACGCGTGCCACGCCGGGAACCAGTTGTCGGCCACCACCAGGAGCGCCGGGCGGTCCGAGGTCACGCTCAGGCGCAGGCGGTTCGGCGTGTCCTCCTCCCAGCGTACCGACCCCGTGACCGGCCCGCCGTCGAGCGCCACCGGGGGCGCCTCGGGGAGAACCACCTGTGTCTCGGGATCGAAGGCGTCGGACAGCATGTAGTCCACGTCCTCGTCGTCGGACTTGACCACGGCCGAGGCCACGAGTCGCGCCCGGGGAAGACCGGCGTCGGCGTACAGGGTCTCGTAGGGCCGTCCTCCCTGCATCTGGGTCCGGGAGACGATGTTCACCTCGGGGCCCTGCCCCAGCCTCGGATCCCAGTTGGGCCAGAGGATATAGCGTACGTTGAGGAGGCGGCGGATGTTGGGGTGGAAGAGGTTCGTGGGCATTCCCGAGCCCACCATCCCGATGAGCTCCCGGTAGCGTGCCAGGTCGTTGGGATGGTGGCCCGCCGCAAGGTCGATCCCGAAGAGCGCCGGCCGCACGTCCTGGGCACCCTGGATCAGGTCGAACAGCCGGTAGGGCTCATCCGAGTCCTTCTCCCGGTCCAGGAGGGCCTGGATGTTGGGGTCGGGCCTGGACCACTCCTGGAACGACAGGACCTGGATGAAGGCTCCGTCCACCCGGAGCTGGTCCACCGCCACCAGGACCACCAGACCGGCCACCAGAGCCGAGGCCGCCAGGGCACCCCGCCGGAACGCCCAGACCAGCCCGGCGGTCCCGCCGGCCAGCACGGTCCCCACGAAAGCGCCCCGGACAATGTAGGGCCGGAGCCCCTGGAGGATCTGCAGCCTCTGGGGGTCCACGTCCCGATACACCACGGACGTCCACATCGACGTGAGCGCACCCGACGCCGCCATGAGGGCGAGGAGCGCCATGATCCCGCTCCCGATGAGCAGGATCCGCATGACGGGCTTCCAGCCGTCGTCCCCGCGCTCCCGGCCGGCGTCCAGGATCCGGTCCACCCCCAGCGCCGCCAGCGTCGCCGCCGCGAAGCCGAAGATGAACATGACCGAGTCGGGAGCACGGAAGAGGCGGATCCCCGGGACCAGGGCATAGAAGAGCCCCCACACGGGCGTGTGGGTCCCCAGGGCAAAGAGCAGCGCCACAGCCCCCAGAGCGCCGAAGAACCAGCGCACGCCGGGACGCGCGCCGCCGGCGAAGGCCACGGCGGCGAGGAGGAGGAGGAGGACCCCGGCCGTGGGTAGATTGTCGCGGGTGGCGTTGCGGCCCCAGTACGTGCCGTCGGACCACGCCGAGCCACCGGCGTTGTTGCCCGAGAACTGGGGGATGAGGAGGTCCATGGCCTCCTCGGGGTGCATGGACCAGGAGCTGGACCAGCCGCGTCCCGTCTCCCCCGCCGCCTCGCGTGTGGTCTGGATGCGGCGGGAATAATGGGTCACGTACTCCGCCGCCGGGATGAACTGGACGCCGGCGGCCGCCGCCCCGGCCACCGAGGCCACCAGGAAGAGCCCGAAGCGCGTCAGGGCCGGGGACAGGGGTCGGCGCGGGGGCGCGGTGCCCTCCGCGCTCCCGCCGGCGTCCTGGGCGGCGCCTCCCGCACCTGCTCCCCCCGCGGGATCCGGCGCACCATCCTGCACGCCCCTGCCCCGGGCGATCTGGATCGAGCGGAAGATGGCGTAGAGCCCGGTGGCGCCGAAGAGGAAGTAGGCCAGCTGGAAGTGGGTCGTGAGGAGCACCATGGCCACGACGAGGCCGATTCCGGCCACCGAGCCGGGGCCCGGCCTGGCGAAGTGCCGCTCCACCGCCCAGAAGAGGAGCGGCGTGAGCGCGGTGACGAAGATCTTGCCGTCGTGCCCGGGGTGGACCAGCGACACCAGGACCGGAGCGAGCATGAAGCCCACACCGGCGACCAGGGCCGCCGCCCTGGAGCACCCGAGCCGGCGGGTCCATCCGAACATGAAGAAGCCCGCCGCCAGGATGTGGAGCACCAGCTTCCACCCCAGGGCCCGGTAGGGGGCCATGATCAGGAGGAGGAGGAGGGACGGCGGATAGAGGGAATCGCCGCCGCTCAACGCCTCGAAGAAGGGCGTGCCCCCCAGGATGTGGGGATTCCACAGGGGAAACGTCCCCAGGCGCTTGAGAGCGTCGGCATAGAACGCCCGGGCCACGTAGCCCAGCGACAGCGTGTCGTTGCCGTAGAGCATCTGGTCGCTGAACACGAACGCACGGAACACCCACAGCGTGGCCACCACGAAGACCACCGCCGGGATCCAGAGCGGGAGGCTCGGTCCCGGGCCCGCATCCGGCCCGGCCCCCCGGGGTGCCGCCTCCGGGGAATCCGGGCGTTCGTTCACGTTCCCGTCCTTCCCTCGCTTCTTCGCCATGGCTCTCTCGGTCAGACCGCCCTGCGCCGGCGGATGAGCTCCTCGTAGATCTCCAGATGCCGCCGGGCCAGACGGGCGTTGCTCCAGTGGTCCACCACCCGCCTGCGCGCCGCGGCGCCCAAGGCCGGAAGATCGGTACGTTGGAGCAGCGACACCACCACCCGCGCCAGATCCTCCGGGTCGGCGGGCCGGAAGAGCCCCCCTACGTCCTCGCCCACGATCTCGGGCAGGCCGCCGACGTCGGAGGCGGCGACCGGCAGCTCGCACGCCATGCACTCCAACGCCGCCACGGAGGTGGCCTCCATGAGCGACGGGAAGACGGCCAGCTCCGCCGACGACAGGAGGCCCGGCATATCGGCGTTGGGGCGATTGCCCAGGAAGTCGAGGCGCTCGGCCACCCCCAGCTGCCGCGCCAGGCGCTCCAGCCCCTCGCGCTCCGGTCCGTCACCCACGAGGACCGCCTCCACGTCCACCTGCTCGGCGATGCGGGGCAACGCCCGGACGAAGTACTCCACGCCGTTCTTCTGGAAGAGACGCCGGGGAACCACGATGCGGCGACGTCCTTCGGCCGGTGGGGGCAACGAAGGCTCCACACGCCGAAAGAGCGACGTCTCCACGCCGTTGGTGAGCGCCTCCACCCGGTGGCCGGGCGCCAGCCCCTCGGCCACCCGGGCGATCTCCACCGACGCCGCCAGATTGTGGTCGCCGGCCGCCACCAGGCGACGCAGGACGGGCCGCCACGCCGCCCGGGTGGCCAGGCGGAGGAAGTGAGACGTGTGGAAGGTGGTCACCAGCGGCGTTCGCGAGAGGGCGCGTGCCACCTGGAGGGGGAGCACGGACTGGAAGGCCTGGGCGTGGAGCACGTCGGCCTCCCGGGCCAGGGCCACGCTCCGGGGCACGGAGCCG
Organism: Gemmatimonadota bacterium; assembly: GCA_050114675.1. GTDB lineage: Bacteria > Gemmatimonadota > Gemmatimonadetes > Longimicrobiales > Gaopeijiaceae > SZUA-318. Next base: position 15,300 of record JASFRY010000014.1, read on the forward strand.
GCGGCGTGGGCCGTCCAGCCCACGGTATTCTTCCCCGGGAACCAGGTGCGCCAGACATGCACGCCGTCCATGACCTCGTGGGGCGGGAGCCCGGGCTTGGAGCGGGACGTGACCACGTCCACCTTGTGCCCCAGGGCCGCCAGGGCCCGACACAGGTAGAAGACATGGCTCTCGAGGCCGCCCACTTCCGGCGGGAAGTAGACGCAGTGCATGACGACGTTCAAGCCAGCCAGTCTCCCGTGCTCCGTGCCATCCCGGTGAGGTCCGCCCGCACGATGTCGGCGATGCGCTCCCCTGCCTCGCCGTCGCCGTAGGGGTTGGGCGGGGGCGCCGCCGAGGACGGGCGGTCCAGGCCCGCCCTCCCCCGGGCCACGATGCGCTCCGCGTCGGTGCCCACCAGCTCCGCCACGCCGGCCTCGATCCCCTCGGGACGCTCCGTCACCTCTCGCAGCACCAGCACGGGCACTCCGAAGGTGGGCGCCTCTTCCTGGATGCCCCCCGAGTCGGTGAGGACCAGTGCCGCCCGCTTCAACGCCGTTACCAGGTCCACGTAGCCCAGCGGGGCCGTGAGGTGGATGCGGGGGTGGTCCGACAGGAGCTCGGCGGCCGGCTCGCGCACGTTGGGGTTCGGGTGCACGGGATAGACCACCTCCACGTCGGGAACCTGGTCGGCGAGGGCACGGACGCCCCGGAAGGCCTCGCGCAGCGGCGCACCGAAGGACTCCCGACGGTGCGCCGTGAGGAGCACGAGGCGCCGTTCCCCCCCGAGCACGCCCCGGAGCACGGGGTCGAGCACCGGGAGATCCCGCCGGGCCACCGCCTCGAGGGCGTCCACCACCGTGTTTCCGGTGACGTGGACCCGCTCCGCGGGCACGCCTTCGGCAAGAAGCGCGTCCCGGGCGCGGCCCGTGGGCGCGAAGTAGTAGTCCGACAGCACGTCGGAGAGACGACGGAAGATCTCCTCGGGGAATGGAGCCCACTTGTCGTGGCTCCGGAGCCCGGCCTCCACGTGGCCCACCTTCACGCCCTCGAAGAAGCCCACCAGCGAACCCACGAAGACCGTGGCGGTGTCGCCCTGCACGAGGAGCGCGTCGGGGCGGAAGTCCCGCACCACGTCGCGGAGACCGTCCAGGGCCCCGTGCACCACGTCGTAGAGGCTCTGGCCCTCGCGCATGATCCCCAGGTCCCATGCGGGGTCCATGGCGAAGGTCTCCAGGACCTGGTCCACCAGGTCGGTGTGCTGGCCCGTGAGGCAGACCCGCGCGTCGATCTCCGGCACGTCGGCCAGGGCATCGACCACCGGGGCCATCTTGATGGCTTCCGGACGGGTGCCCACCACGACCAGCACGCGGTGCGAGGCGTCGGTCACCGCCCCCTCCTGCGCATGTCTTCCAGCTCGGCCCGCACCTGCGCCACCTGCTCCGACACCAGCCCGAAGCCGAAGAGGAGCGCCCCCACGGTCTCCAGGAGCATGACCAGGTACAGGAGCGGACGGTAGCCCATGGGCGGGATGTACGGAGCGAAGCCCAGCATGGGGTGCAGGAAGCGGAGGTACAGCGACACGATCCCCACCAGAACGCCGGCGACCACCATGGCGGAGCCGGTGGCCCCGAACAGGAGGAGGGGTTTGCGCGAGAAGAGGAGGAGGAACCACACCGACAGCAGGTCCATGACCCCGATGACGATGCGGAACGGACCCTGGTACTTGGGCGTCCCCGCCCTGCGAGGCAGGAGCTCGATGTCGATCTCGGTGACGCGGTATCCCCGGGCGTAGGCCAGGACCACGAAGAAGCGGTGCCAGTCGTGGCGGAGCGCCATCCCGTCGAGGATGTCCCTCCGGAAGGCCTTCATGGAGTTGAGGTCCGACACGGGCACCCTGAAGATGCGCCGGGAGAGCCGGTTGTAGACCGATGACACGGCCCGCTTGTCGTAGGACCCGACCTTGCGGCCCGTCACGATGTCCCACCCATCCTGGAGCTTGGCCAGGAAGCGGGGGATCTCCTCGGGGCGGTGCTGCAGGTCCGCGTCGAAGAGGACGAGGAAGGTGCGGTCCGTGCATCCCGCCGCCGTGACCACGGCCTCCGTCTTCCCCAGGTTCGTGCGGTGTGACACCACCTTCAGGGCATCCCAGCCGGCGCCCTCGCGCCGTGCCAGCTCCGCCGTCCCGTCGGTGGAGCCGTCGTCCACCAGGATCACCTCGCCCCGGAGGTCCAGAGCCTCGAAGCACGCCCGCAGCTCACGGACGAGGTCGGGGATCACCGGGGCCTCGTCGAAGGCCGGTACCACCAGGGCGAAATCCGTCCGCATCCGCTCCGACAGCCCCGCTGCGGCGGCCCGGCCCTTTTCGGACACGGTAGCGGCGGGCGTGGCGTCGGGCTCGCTCATGGTCACACCCGTTTCCGCATCCGCGCCGGGAGAATGCCCAGCTGATCGCGGTACTTGGCCACGGTCCGCCGCGCGATCTTCACGCCGTCCGCCTTCAGGTGCTTCACGATGGCCTGGTCGGTCAGCGGCTTCTTGGGATCCTCGTCGGCCACCAGCGTCTTGATCTTGTCCTTCACTCCACGGGCGGAGATGTCCTCTCCGCTCGTGGTCGACAGGCCGCTGGAGAAGAAATACTTGAGGCTGTAGACGCCCCGGGGCGTCTGGACGTACTTCTGATTCGTGACCCGCGACACGGTGGACTCGTGCATCTCGATGTGGTCCGCCACCTCGCGCAGCGTCAGCGGCTTCAGGTATTGCACGCCGCGCTCGAAGAACTCCCGCTGCCGGTCCACGATGAAGTTCATGACCTTGAGCATGGTCTGACGACGCTGCTCGATGGCCTGGATCATCCAGTTGGCCGAGTTGAGCTTGCTGGAGATGAACTCCTTGTTCTCACCGGTGAACTTGGACTTGTCCCGTGCCACCTCGCGGTACGCGCGGGAGATGCGGAGCCGGGGCAGGTTCGTGTCGTTGACGAAGACCAGGTACTCGCCGTCGATCTTCTCCACCACGAGGTCCGGGATCACGTACTGCTCGGGCTCGGCCGAGTACTTGAGCCCCGGCTTGGGGTCGAGCTGGGCGATCTCGTCGGCGGCGTTCTGGACCTCCTTCGCCGAGATCCCGAGGGACCGGGCGATATCGTTCCACCGGTGGTTGAAGAGAGCGTCGAAGTAGTCCTCGACGATCTGATAGGGGACCGTGCCCTCCATCTCCTTGAGGCGGAGCTGGATGAGGATGGACTCCTGAACCGAACGGGCGCCGACCCCCGGGGGATCCATGGACTGGATCACGCGGAGCATCTCCTCCGTCTCCTCCAGGTCGTAGGGACGGAAGGTCTCTTCGATCTGCGCCAGCTCCTCCTCCCGCTCCTCCTCGTCCTCGATGTCTTCGGCGTTGGCCACGGCCACGGGCCGGACCTCGTCGAGCCATTCGTTCACGCCCTCGACCACGTAGTCGAGATCGCAGGTGAGGGTCCCGTTGTCGTCGATGTTGCCGATGATCTCCTCGCCGAGGCGCATCTTGCGCTCCGGAAGGTCCATCATGCGGAGCTGCTCCTGCAGGTAGTCGTGGAGGTCCTGGGACTCCACCGGGGTGGGCTCGAAGTACTCCCGCTCCTCGCGCTGCGCCCGCCGTCCGCCCACGTCGAAGCCGTCCAGGAGGATCTCCTCCCAGTCCACGTCGTCGCCCAGCGGCTCGTCCTTGGTGTCCTCCTTGAGCTCGACCTCCTGCTGGACGTCGGCCTCGCTCATCTCGAGGAACGGGTTCTCGGCCATCTCCTCCTTCAGCCGCTGCTGCAGGTCCAGGAGGGGCATGTAGAGCAACTCCATCGCCTGGTACAGGCGTGGGTTGATCCGCATCTCCTGCCGGAGCTGCGCGCTCTGGAAGAGCTTGGCGTTGAACTGGCTCATGACACTCCTCGCACCGAGTCGGGGCTCATGTCCCGGACGATGCCGTGGTTTCCTGAAGCCGGGGACGAGCGTACCGCCCCCGCATCCTCTGCGTGAGGGTCGGACCGAGATAGATCTCGGCCACCTCCTCGTTCCAGACGAGCTCGGAAACGGTCCCGCTCACCCGGATCCGTCCTTCATACATGATGTAGGCGCGATCCACGATCTCCAGGGTCTGCTCCACGTTGTGATCCGAGATGATGACACCGATGCCCCGGGACTTGAGTCCCCGGACGATCTGCTGGATGTCGTTGACGGCGATGGGGTCGATGCCCGCGAAGGGCTCGTCCAGAAGCATGAACTTGGGCCGCTGCACCAGCGCCCGCGTGATCTCCAGGCGGCGGCGCTCCCCCCCGGAGAGGGAGTAGGCCTTGTTGGTGCGGAGCCCCTGGAGACCCAACTCCTGGAGCAGATGCGCCAACCGCTCCTTCTCCTCCTTCTTGCCGAGCTTCAGCGTCTCCAGGATGGCAAGAACGTTCTCCTCCACCGTGAGCTTGCGAAAGATGGAGGGCTCCTGGGCCAAGTAGCCCACGCCCTTCCGGGCGCGCTTGTACATGGGAACGCTCGTGATGTCGTCCCCGTCGAGGAAGACCTGGCCTTCGTTGGGCGGGATGAGGCCCACCATCATGTAGAAGGTGGTGGTCTTCCCTGCCCCGTTGGGTCCGAGGAGCCCCACGATCTCCCCCTGGCGCACCGCGATGTCCACCTCGCTCACCACGCGCCGGCGACGGTAGATCTTGGTGAGCCCCTCGGCGTACAAGCGGCTCTCTCCCGGAACCTCGGCGCTCCCTTCCAGTCGGAACGCACGACTGCGTTCCTCCTCGAGGCGCTGGACGGCCTCCTTGAGCCCGGCCAGCATGGCCCCGCGATCCGCCGCAATGTCGCTCCAGAGCGCCGCATCCACGGTCAGGGACGACCAGGCGTCGCCGGAGCTGTCGCGTCGGGCCAACCCCGCGGTCTCCAGGGGCACGATGACCCTGTTCTCCAGGAAGTGGACCAGGGCCTCGCCCTCGGATCCCAGCATGGAGGCACCGTGGCTGCCCAGCGCCTGAGCCAGCGCCTCCAGCTCGTCGCGGACGGACGCGATCCACACGCCGCGCTCGGCCGAGCCCGTGTCGTCCGCCCGGTGCACCAGCTCGCACAGACCCACGGCCACCGACAGGTCGTTGGCCTCCAGGCCGTCCACGAAGGCCTTCAGCTCGTCTCGGGTCGTCACCGTCCGCTCCTCCGTCCACGTCCTCGATCTCCCCATCCCGACGACGGCACGGCCGTCCCGGGTCCTCCCTCCGGCGACCGCTCCGGATCGGGCTGCGCAGGAGACGGCCTCTCCCCCTGCCCCGGACGCCCGGCCCGCGCCGTGTCGGGGCCCACCGCCGCCGACGTGTCGGGCAGCACGGTGTCCCGCGCCGGCTGGCTCTGTGGCTCCAGGTGCCATCCCCGCGTGGGTCCCTCGATCTCCATGCTGTCCACCTCGCCCTGGCTCATCACCATGACGATGCGAGATCCGGTGGCGTAATGGACCGCCGGCACGTCGGTGCCGGGCCTGAACGTGCTGTCCGAGGGAACCAGGCGGTACAGCGTTCTCGCGTCCCCCGAAGCCACCAGCCGGTCGAGGCGGTACTGCGCCGTGTCCGTCTGGGTCCCAGGTCCCGGCTCCACCTTCTCGAAAGTGGCGATGACCGTGTCTCCCGCCAGCCAGTCGCTCCGGGCGATGGGTGGAAGGACGTCCACGTTCAGCGAGTCGCGGGATGTGGACGCTCCCCGTGCGTTGCCCGCGGCGAAGATCCGGTCCAGAACCTGCCCCGGAGCCGAAACGTCCAGCGAATCGGCCGAAAGGCGGAACTGCTGGGCCACGGCCAGCGGCTGCGCCACCTCGACGCTGTCGGGCCCGGCGCCCTCCGGGGCCGCGGAGCGTGGACCCAACGGCAACGGCGGG
>JASFRY010000015.1:0-21014 GCA_050114675.1 Gemmatimonadota bacterium
GGTACTTGGCCACAACGTCCTTCGGCTTGACCAGGTCGGGCCGCAGCGTCGCTACGATCCCCAAGGGCCCACCCCGCCACCGTCTCTGGACGAACTGGAGGACGGTCACGGTGGTGGCGTCCGCCCACTGGAGGTCGTCGAGGAAGAGGAGCGTAGGCTCATCTTCGGCCATCTGGGTGAAGAGGATGGAGAACGCGTCGCACAGACGGCGTGACAGACTGCTCTCGGCGATAGGGGGCACCACGGGCCGCTCCATCCCCGGTGGAAGCTGGGGGAGGATCGCGGCGATGACGGCTTTCCAGGGATCCTCCAGGGAGCGCAGTTGGTCCGCCACGTCGGGGTGCCCAAGGGCATCCACGAGAGGATTGAGGGGGATCCTGCGCTCGAGCTCTACGGGGTGCGCATGCAGGCAGCGGAAGCCCCGGAGATGGCCCTCTTTGCGCAGCTCCTCGAGGATGCGGGTCTTCCCGACGCCGGCCTCTCCGGTGAGGAGGAGCAGCTCGAAGCTCCCGGATCGCACCCGCTCCAGCATGCGGCGGGCAGTCTTCAGCTCTTCTCCCCGGCCCACCAGCGGTGGCGGGTCCGAGCTTTTCCGCCCAGAGGGGCGCCGCTCCCTCGAGAGGCCGCGCACACGCTCGAGAAGGTCCAGGGTCCGGGTGTCGGGCTCCTCTCCGGGGCGGAGGAGTTCCACATAGGAAGCAAAAGCGGCCTCGGCGGCCTCCATGGCGCCGGTCATGGCCCTGGCTTCGATGAGCCGCCGGAGCGCGGGCTCACCAGTGGGATCCAGGGCGTGAAGGACTTCTGCAGCGCTCCGTGCGGCGAGCCACTCGCCTCGAGGCTGGTGGGCATCCCACGCCCGGGCCGCGGCCTCGCGAAGCTCCCGGCGCAAGCCGGCCCGCTTTGCGGTGAGCCAGTCGTCGTACTCCTGTCCCGGCGGGCGCCGGAGGTGCGTGGCGAAGCCCCGCTCCTCCAGGGCCTGCGCCGTCCGGAGCGCCCCACGGCCCAAGGCCTCCCGGAACTCCCCCAGATCGGAAGCCAGGAGATCGGTGGCGGGCAGGAGGACGTCTTCCCCGGCAGCGGCTACGGGATGGACTCCGAGGCGGCGCCGTACCTCGTGGAGCACCTGGCGGAGCCGCTGACGGGTGCGGGCGGAGTCTTCCTCCTCCCACAACAGCCAGATGGTCCGGCTGCGCGTGATACCGGCTTCCTCCTGGCCCCATACCAGGGTGAGCAACAGCTCCTGGGTGGGAGTCAGCCCGACGGCCTCCGCCCCACGGACCCGGAGCTCGGGTCCGCCGAAGAGATGGAGGCGGAGGTCGGTCTGGACGGGTGAGGTCATGGCTGGCGGCCGCGTGGTTCTCGGCGCCGCGGTGGGTCCGGCCGGAGCCGTGCCTGGACGCCGGTGGTACCGCGAACTTCCCGGTCTCAGCTCGATGGGGCAAGCGGTCATCCGACCACTTCCCGGCGCCTCCGCTCCTCTCGGGTTCTGATCGCCGTCCGCGACCTGTTGCGGAACCTCACGTCCGCCTCTCCTGCGGAAGACAGCAGCTCCACGGTGAGCTCGGGCGCCAGCCCGCCGGTGTCCGCCTCCTGACGCAGCCACGCCTCCAGGAGCCACTCCCAGCCCAGGTACCGGCGGACGTGGGAGGGACGATATCCGGTGAGTCGCACCATTTGGTTGCTGAGGGAGAACGCGTCGGGATAGCCGAGCTCGTACCCCACCGAAAGGACGCTCTCTTCCGAGCTCTGCAGCCGAATGGCGACACGGAGCAGACGCGCGAAGTGGAGCCAGTGGGAGGGAACGGGGAGGCCTCGGGCCATGAACCTGCGCCCCAGCGCGCGCCGAGAGAGGTAGAGGGAGCGCGACAGCGCCGCGACCGATCGGAGGTCGGCGGAGAGCGTCACGGTGCGACGGACCAGGTGGGACGTCTCCCGATCCATGGGGATTCCCCGCCACGCCACGTAGTCGGTGACCTCGGTGCCCAGGTCCTCGGGGGGCTGCCTGAGGGTGCTCACCAGGTCTCCCGCGTCCAGTCCGGCCTGGTGGGGCAGGATGGCATTGGGCCGGACCGAGTCCAGGAGACGGACCAGCGTCCCGTCCCCCGGCAGGCCTCGAGAACCGGGCAGGACGGCGAGCAGCGCCAGGCCTCCGGGGCGGCGGTTCACGACGGCCACGTCGTGCTCGTAGACGCCTCGCCCCATGGCCCACACCAGGGCGGAGCCGGGACGTCGCCCTTCGGCCTTGAGCTGCTTCCGCCCTCCGGTGACCGGTTGGAGTCGCTGGTAGGGATGGGTGAGCAGAAAGAGGGTGGAGGAGACGTTGGGCGAGGACATGGCAAGCACCTCCTGGGTGTGGGTCCGACGGGGACGGGCACGGTTGAAGGCGGGCGTCAGTGATCCGTCAGGACCGGGATGGGGATTGGCGTCCCGTCACCCGAGAGCGTTCCGCCACTCGTACGGCCGTCAGGCGCCACCAGCGCCCAAGCGAGGGAGGGACGACTCCTGCGCGGCGCGGCGTCCGCGAGACCGATGATCCTTGACTCCCAGGGGAAAACAGCGTTATCTAGAACTAGAATTTTATTCTATCCCGTGGTGGCCATGGTCCCCGAGGCATCCCCACCGCACGTCCATGCACCCAAGCAGTCGCGCTCCCGGCGGACCCTGGAGCGCATCGTCCGGGCGTCCCTCGCCCTCCTGGAGGAAGGAGGACCCGACGCCCTCACCGTGCAGGCCATCGTGAAGAGGGCAGGTTCCTCGGTAGGCTCGTTCTATGCCCGCTTCGATGGGAAGGACGAGCTCCTCGAGTACCTGGGGGAGCGGGTGTGGCGCGAGGCCGCACAGCGCTGGGACGAGGCGCTGGCGGCGCGCGAGTGGAGCTCGCTCGACCTGCGGGGGATGATCGACGGATCCGTTCGACTCCTCTCGGATGTCGGCCGGTCCCGCGCTTCGGCCCTCCGAGCGCTGGAGCGCACCCCCGGCGCCCGGGATGACGCCTACCGGGCGTTCCACGCCCATGTTCTGCGGGGCGTGGAGGAGATGCTCATGGAGCGTGCCCACGAGATCACCCACCCCCGGCCATCGGTTGCCATCCCCCTCGCTCTGCAGGCGGCCCTCTCCATCCTCGACTCGCCTGCCGGCTCTCCGGCCGCGGCCGTTCCCGAGGAGGAGCGGATGGAGGAAGCCTCCAGGCTCCTCCTGGCCCACCTCACCGGCGATGCATCGACCGGTGGACCTCGTGGCGACGTGGACTTTTTCGACATCTGGGGGTAGAACGGCCCCTCGCGGCGGGACCAGGTATCTGACATGGCTCGTGGCCCTCGAGCGTATTCCTTTCAAATAGGGCAGCGACCTGTATCTTTGCATCCCTCGCCCAATGCCCCGGGGGGTCAGGATTCTCATGAACGGAATGAAGCACCGCATGGCGGCACGCGTGGCGCGCTCGCTTACGATGGTGGCGATCTTCGCCGCCCTGGTCGTGGCGGGCGCCGAGGCGCAGCAGGGTACGGCCACCCTCAGAGGGGTGGTGTTCGACAGCACGGAGATGAAGGCCTTGCCCGGCGCCAGGGTGGCGGTCCTCGGGACCCACGCCATGACCAACGCCGACAGCACCGGCCGTTTCGAGCTCACGGACATCCCTGCGGGGACGCATCTGGTGTCGTTCTTCCATCCCCGCCTCCAGTCGCTGGGCGTGAGCGCCCCGACCCATTCGGTGACCTTCGCGTCCGGTCAGACCGTGGAGTTGAGGTTGACGGTGCCTTCGGAGAGCACGCTCCTCATGGGATGGTGCATGGCCGAGCAGCCGGGGCCGGGCTTCGCTGCGGTAGCGGGCGTGGTCACCGATTCACTCACCGGCGTGCCCCTTCCCAGCGCCACGGTCACGGCGACGCTGACGAATCGGGCCATGGGTGATCCGGGGACCATCGAGACCCGGACGGACGAGTACGGCTACTACCGCATCTGCACCATCCCGGCGGGCCGCGAGGTGAAGATCCAGCCCCACTTCGGGCGTTCTTCCGGGCGATCCATGGTCATGACCCTCGATGAGGGGAGCGCCAAGGTCGAAGACCTGCTCCTCCTCATGAGCGCGGAAGGCACCGTGGTCGGGACGGTGGAGGATTACTCGTCGGGCCGGCCCCTGGCCGGGGCCACCCTGTCCGTCGTGGGGACCGACATCAGGCAAGTCACCGACTCGACGGGCGCGTTCGTCCTCGACGGGCTGCCCCCGGGGCGCCACTTGATCCGCACCGAGTATCTGGGGTACGCGTCCCACACCGACTCGGTGACCGTCTTCAGCCAGGAGACCGTCGAGGCCGAGGTCCGTCTCTCCCAGGAGGCCCTCGAGGTGGAGGGTCTGGTGGTGACCGCCCGCAGCCGCTTCGGCAAGCGCACGAGTCTGGCCACGAACAAGCGGGCGGACCTCATCACCCGGGCCGAGATCGAGCCGCTGCTCCCCCGCGTCCAGAGCACGGGCGACCTGCTGAGGCAGATGAACACGCCGGGTCTTATGATCCGGGAAGTCCAGGTCACCGACGCCTCTGGGGTGGTGGTGCCCGGCCTGTGCGTGGAGCTCAGCCGCCGTACCAGGGGGAGCATCGGCTGCAACCAGGCGGCGGTCTTCCTCAACGGCGTGATCATGCCCTACCCGGAGCAGATCCTCCAGGACATCGACCCCAACAGCATCGATCGCATCGAGATCCTGAGCCCCATCGACGCCCAGTTCCAGTTCGGAACGGTGGCGGGCAACGGAGCGGTCCTGATCTATACCCGCTGACCGGGTTCCTCAGCTCCGCGTGGCCTCGAAGACCGCGCCGTAGATGGACCCCGCGAATGCTTCCAGCTCGTCTCGGGCCTCGGGGCGAGCCTCCAGAAAGGACACGACGCCGGGGTCTCCCAGGATGTAGCTGGCGGGGTAGGGCTTCTCCTCGGTGATGCGCACGTCGCTGAAGCCGGCCCGCCGGAACTCCTCCAGGTACCGTGCTCGGAGCGTGGGTAGGCAGGCCGCCACCGAATCCAGCGACCCGGCCACCACGTCGGGCACGCGGTGCTCGGACACCATGTCCGACACCACCATCCGGCCTCCCTGCCGGAGCACCCGCCGGGCTTCGGCCAGCACGCGATCCTTCTCGGGGCTCAGGTTGAGCACGCAGTTGGAGATGATGACGTCCACGCTGCCGTCGGCCACCGGGAGCGCCTCGATCTCCCCCAGCCGGAATTCCACGTTGCTGTAGCCGCCCTTCTCGGCGTTGGCCCGGGCCCGACTCACCATCTCGGGAGTCATGTCCACGCCGATCACACGCCCGGTGGGCCCGACCTTCCGGGCCGCGAGGAAGCAGTCGATGCCGGCACCGGAGCCGAGGTCGAGGACGGTCTGACCCTGGTCGAGGGAGGCGATCGCCGTGGGATTGCCGCATCCCAGCCCCAGGTTGGCGTCGGTGGGCAGATCCGCCAGCTCAGCAGCGGTGTAGCCGATGGAGGCGGCGGTGGCCTCCGCATCGGCGTCCCCGCATCCGCATCCCGGCCCGCAGCATCCGTCGTTCTCCGTGGCCGCCCTGGCGTAGCGGTCCCTGACGGCCTTCCGGACGTCTTCTCTTGCGTGCTCCATGGTCCCGTCCTCCTCCACGTTTCGATTCCGTGCACAAACAAGTTGTCGACTGCAACGATCTGGTCCTACGACAACGCAGCTCTCTCAGGTCGAAAGGACCGTCGGGCTACCTGGTGCTGCAGCAGCTCCCGCCCGACGCGTCTACACGCGCCGCGAAGGAGGTGCCGAGACGCTCCACGAGGCGGATGATGGCCGCCCGCACCTCGGGGTCGAACTCCCCCAGCATCTCCCCGTACTCCTGGGCCAGGTCCGCCTCGATCCTCCCGCAGAGCCCCGATCCGGTGGGCGTCGCCACCAGGCGCACCACACGGCCGTCCGTAGCGTCCTGTTCCCGGGTCAGGTAGCCCTTCTCCTCCAGGCCCGCGGCGACCCGGCTCGCGGTGCTCTTGTCCAGGTAGAGCTGAGCGGCCAGGTCATTCACCGTCAGGCTTCCGTGGTCCATGATCGCCTTGAGCGCGTAGCATTGGCTCACGCTCACGTCATAGCAGCAGGCCCGGTCCCGGTCCCGGAACTGGATGACCCGCACCAGCTCTCCCAGCGCATCGGAGAAGCTCCGCGCGTCACGGTCCAGCGCCTCGTCCCGGAGAATAGTTGTCATGCGCAACTATATACGAACCGCGACAATGCGGCAAGAGTGAGGGCGTTCGCGCAGGGGCCCAGGGCCGATCCCGGTCCCATGGGCCCCGTCCGGTGCCGGAAGGACGGATGCCGGGGAGCCGCGACGCCGCCGGGCGTCAGCGTCCCGTCAGGACTCCCGAAAGAAGCCGAGATTCCGTCGGTGGGTGCCATGGTAGAACGGAGCCGCGCCGGGGCCGGGCGCCTCGCTGTGTCCCTTTGAGAGCGCCTGGAGATAGGCGGCGGTGGCGGCGATGAGCTCGGGCCCGCCCACCGGCCCGTGGGACGGCACCACGGTGGCCACCTCGCGAATCTCGAGGAGGCGACGCAGCCCCGCGATCCATGACGGCACGGCCGCGGCGTCGTTCACCACCGGAACGGGCGTCTCCACCGTGTCGCCCGCCAGGAGCACGCCCCAGGCGGGGATCCACGCGACGCAGCAGTCTGCAGTATGGCCCGGGAGGTGGCGGATTTCGACCTGGACATCCCCCAACTTCACGGAGGTCCGATCCTGAAAGGTGCGAGTCGGTGGGACCAGGCGCACCGCGCGCCACGCGTCGGGCGCCTGCTTGCGTCGCTCCCGGAGCTCTGACGGAACCTCATCGACGAAGCGCGCCGCGCACGCCGCGTGGCCCACCACCTCGGCCACTTCTCCCAGCGCGGCGGTTCCCCACACGTGGTCCCAGTCGGCGTGGCTGTAAACGACCTGCGTGGGAATCCCGGCGACGAGCCGCGCGGCGCCGTCCATCTCCCAGGGATGGGCCAGCGTGTCCCACACCATCGCACCGGCGGTCCCGGTCACGACCACGGCTCGAACGTCGAAGTCCTCCACGCGGGACTCCACCAGCACCAGCCCGGGGCGGAGCTCCCTCAGCGTGGCCGGATCCCACGCCGATCCGCCGCCGGCATCCGTGTCGCCCGCCGCCGTCACGACACGGGGCGCGCAGACCGCTCCTGAGCGCCGGCCAGGAAGATTCCGTTGAAGAGCAGCTTGAACGTACCGTGGGGCTGCCCCCGGTTGGTGATCTCCGGCCCGAAGAGGAAGAGGTTGCCCTGGCCCACCCGGGCCTGCGCCATGGCGAGCCCACCCTGAAGCCGCTCCTGTCCCCAGGCCCACCCGGACCGCAGGGGGGTCTTGGTGTCGAACCAGGCGACGGGCGTCACGCCCTGGCCGACCGCTGCGGGCTCGAGGCGCATGACCGGGCTGTTGTCGAAGAAGACGTCCACCCGGTCCGGGAGGCCCCACGCCAGCGGCTGGGTGTTGTCGACATGGACCCGTAGCACCGAGCCCGGGACGTAGAACTGATCCTCGCCGAGCGCCTTGCCCTCCCCATCCACCAGGTGGTTGCTGAGCGGTAGCCCGGCGTGCCGTGCCAGCACCGTCGAGCTCCCCACCGCGATGATGGTGCCGCCCTGCTCCAGGAACTCGAGGAGCCGGGGCACGGTCTCCTTCACCGTGATCTCCCCGAGACGGTCCTGGTACTCGGCGGGGATGTCCTTCGGTGCCGAGCCGAAGATCTCGAAATCCCCCTCCGTCCCGTCGCGCGCGGGGATCGCATCGGTGACAAAAATTAGAACGTCATACTGATCACGTAGGTGACCCGCATCCAGGGTCTGGGGGAAGACCAGCTCGTAGGGAAACTCGAACTGCTCGAAGAGCCAGCGGGTCCAACCCGAGGGCTGCGAGCCCCCATACCGGTCCCAGAGCCCGATGCGCACCGGGTTGAGCCGGAGCATGTCCACCGCCGGGGTCGAGGCCACACCTTCCACATCGATGCCCAGCGATGGCGCCCACTCCGAGAGCTTTTCCACAATTCCTGCACCTGCGGGCACGTAGACGGTTCCCGCGGGATAGGTTTGTCCCCTAACCGTCCATGCATCTTTTAGCCAGTTAACTTCGGACCCGTCCCGGAGGAGGCGATTCGTGAGGATGGCCACGTCGTTCACGGCATGGCTCAGGAGGAAGCCCGCGGCGCCTTCGGCGTTCGCCACACGTCCGGCCGGCGGCGACGCGAGACCCTCCACCGGCTCGAAGGGGCCGTCGAACCCGTCGAGGATGCGGTCGAAGTCCACACCCATCTGGAAGGCCAGCGTGTAGCCGGCGTTGTCGTAGGGGGCCACTGGAGGCCCTCCCTCGTACTTGAAGTCGTTGGGGTGGTCCTGAGGCTCGAACATGTCCAGCACGTGACCCCGATAGGCCTGGGCCGCTTTCACCACCCACGAGTCTGCCGGATAGGTCTTTCCCCCCACCTCGAAGTCACGGGTCGCCCGGAGCACCGTCACCCCGTTCTTGATCAGCGTGTTCACGAACTTGGTGGCCGTGGGGAAATCGGCCTGGTCCGACGGAAGGATGTAGCCCCGGGGATCGCGGTCCTCGGGACGGCGCAGCTCGGCGAAGTACCGCGCCGGCACGCCCGAGCTGAAGTAGCCGGCCAGGGCGCCGGTCTGGGGGCCCAGGAAGCGCTCCTCACTGCTGTCCCGCGCCAGGATCTCCCGCAGGCGGGCGATGCGCTTGGGCGTCAGCGTCCAGGTGTCGGTGCTGCCGCGCTCGATCTGGTCGTGGCCGGCGCGCCAGATATTGAGGAGCAGCTGCTCGCGGTTCGTCGCCGCATAGGCCAGCACCGCCTTGTTGGCCGTGACCTCGTAGTCCACCGACTGGCGAAAGTGCCACGTCTCGTGGGGTGCCACGGGCATGAAGGCGTCCCCGCTGGGCAGGATGCGGCTGGGCACGAAGGGGATCTCGATGGGCGTGGGGTTGCCCTGGGTCTCGGTGAGGAGCCCGATCACGTTGTGGAAATAGGCCGTGGTGCGGAGACCGCCGTTCCACCAGGTGGAGAACGGGCCGCCACCGCGCATGGTCACGCCGGGCTTCTGCTCCACCACGAAGCGGGTCTGCATGGCCAGCCCTACCTCCTCGAGCTCGGCCAGCACCAGGGGGTGGATGTTGTAGTTCGCGGGATAGCGGAAGGGGGGCGCGAACATGATGGCGCCGGCGGGGCCCACCTGGTGGTGGTTGTACATGATCTGGGGGATCCAGTCGATGTACAGCACCTTCGACATGTTCCAGGTCTCGGGCATGTTCACCATGTACGAATCCCGGTTGTTGTCGTGGCCCACGTATTTGTGGTAGAGCACCGGGATGCCCCCGGTCGTCCGCTCGAGCGGATCCTCCTCCCGCATGTACCAGTCAGCGAGAAGCTCCTGACCGTCGGGGTTGGCCTGGACGAAGAGGATGATCACGTCATCCAGGATCCGGAGCGTCTCCGCGTCGGTGCCGCTCACCATCTGGTACACGGTCTCGATGAGCTGCTGTGCGCCCAGCACCTCGGAGGCGTGCAGCCCGCCGTCGATCCACACCACCGCCTTTCCCTCCCGCGCCAGCGCCCTGGCCTCCTCCTCGGCGAGGCCGTCGGCCAGCCCCAGGCGGCGTGAGATGTCCCGATAGTGCTCCAGCCGGGCCTGGTTCTCGGGAGAGGTGACGATGGCCATGAGCTGGCGGCGGCCCTCCGCCGTGGCACCGATGTCCCGGACCACCATGCGCGGCGATTCCTGCGCAAGGCGCTTCCAGTAGCCTTCGAGCTGGGAATAGCTGGCAAGCTGGTAGTCGGCGCCGATGGGGAACCCGAAGAAGTCCTCGGGACGGGTGACGTCCTGGGCAGCGGCGGGGAGGGAGGCCGCGAGTGACACCAGGGCGAAGAACAGGAAGACGATGGCGGGGAGACGCCGGGTGGGACGAGCCGTCATGGCGGAGCCCTCGGATCAGGGGTGACGCGGATCGGATCAGGGTGCGGGAGTGGGGGGCGGCGCGCCAGGGGGGCGACGGTCAGAGCCCCAGCCCGTACGCCTGGGGCGGTCAGGACACTAGCCCAGCCGGAAGGCGCATTCCCAGATCACGGGGGGGCCGCCCACGCGGCGAGCTCGCGGGCTGGGACGGTTGTGCTCGGTCACCGGGACAGAAGGATCCGGCGTGAACCCGACAGCCGCCAGTTCTTCGTGGAGCTCCTGGTACGTGAGGAAGCACTGGGGGAGTCCCGAGAACTGGGTGAACACGAAGGGCTCGTTGGCCACCGGTGCCGCACCCTCGGGGAGCGTGTTCCGGGAGAACGTGAACACGAAGAGCGCGGCGCCGGGGCGCGACACGCGCGCGGCGTCGGCCACCGCGGCGCGGAACACGTGGGCCGACGGGGCCAGGTTCCAGATGCCGTGGGCGACGACGAGGTCGAACGAGTCGGCCCGGGCGGGGACCTGCTCCATGGGCGCCAGTGCCCACCCGGACCGCGCGGAGACACCCGCCGCACGGGCCCGTTCGACGGCGGCCGTCAGCATGGGCCAGGACAGGTCCGTGCCCAGGACCGACCACCCACGCTGGGCCAAGGGGACCGCGTTGCGACCGGCCCCGCATCCGAGGTCCAGGGCCCGCCGGCCCCCACCGTCCGCAGCCACGGTGTCGGCGAACCCCATGAGCACCGGGTTGGGGGGAGAGCGGGAGAAGCCCGTCACGGTGCCGGGGTCGCTCCAGTTGGAGCCTGCCAGGGGATCCATGCGCACGTGGCCGTCCCGGGTCCGGGCTACTCGCCCTCGAGGAAAGGCGCCAGCATGGGCGTCAGCCCCTCACCCCCACCACCGGTCCCATGGGCAGGTGAGGTCCACCTGGGGAGTGCCCGGTACCGGTGTCGGAGCGCGCCAACCGTAGCCGTCGAGCCAGTCCATGCCCGGGTCGCCGATGGGGTCGCCCGGAGGCATGTTCGGCGCGCCGGGAGAGGGCACCTCCACGTGGGGGCGGTCCAGGAAGCGGCCGATGTCCGACGCCAGCAGCTGGTAGTGCGCCGTGTAGGCCGTGTCGGCATCGTCGGCGGCCCGGGACAGCCACACGGCGAGCTGCTGCAGCTCGTGCTGGGCCTCGGCCCGCACCTGGGCCATGGGGTCGTGACCCGCGAGCCACATGATCCGGTCGACGAACACGCGCTGCACCGCCCGGTTGACCTCGGCCTCGTACCCGTCGGCGGTGCGCACGCCGAAGATGCCACCGCGCACCTCCTCCATGACGTCGGTCAGGCCGGGAAGCGAGGAGTCCAACGCCTTCTGCTCCACCATGCGGGCGCTCCGCTGGGGGTCGAAGAGGTACTCCATGGTGAAGCTCGCGGCGGCCGTGGCCGGCGAGACCACGTCGAACACCAGCCCCGTGCGCCGGTTGAACAGCTCCTGATGGGGCGAGAAGCGGAAGGGGCGCGGAGGAAGCTCGCCGAGCACGGAGCGGGGGATGGTGAGCTCCGAGGGCTGAACCGTCCTCAGCAGCGCCTGGATGGCCTTCTCCTGCTCGGCGGCGGGCACCGGCCTCAAGGGTTCCTGGCCGTCCCCCCGCAGGGCGTACCGGTAGTACTGGCCCGCTACGATCTTCGACGCCGCCTGGGTCTGGTAGCGGTGGTAGAGGTAGAGGGGCACCAGGGCCTCCTCCATGGTGGCCATGGGCTCGCCGCTCTTGATGGCGTTCTCGCCGAAGTGGTCCAGCGCCACCCGCCGGATGTCCATCATGCGGTTCAGCTCGTCGGCGGAATTGGCCCCGTTGTCCCACAGGTGGACGTTGGGATGGGCGCTCCCCGCGGGCCGCGCGTCCTGGTCCGTCAGGAAGTAGATCCCGTCGTGGATCCCCTGCTGGAGGATCTCCTCCAGCGCCTGGCCCTCGTCGGTGCCGGCGGGGAACTGGGTGTAGCCGTACTGGATGGAGATCTTGTCCCAGGCGCCGATCTCGTTGGCGTACGAGTCGCGCCCCAGGTGGACCTGGCCGTTCTCCAACGTCACCACGGGCTGGGGATAGTCCATCACCGACTGGACGCCGTGGGCCTTCTGGGCGCTGCTGATGTAGTTGTGGGCCAGTCCCAGCGTGTGGCCGATCTCGTGGGCGGCGAGCTGCCGGATGCGCTGGAGCGCCATCTCCCGCGTGGCCGTGGCGGTCTCGTCTCCGTTGGTGTAGGGCGACGTGAGCCCCTCGCCGATGAGGTAGTCCTGGCGGACGCGCAGCGACCCCAGGGTCACGTGCCCCTTGAGGATCTCACCGGTGCGGGGGTCGACGATGGAGTTGCCGTAGCTCCATCCCCGGGTGGAGCGATGCACCCACTGGACCACGTTGTAGCGCGCGTCCATGGGGTCGGCGGTGTCCGGCAGGACCTCCATGCGGAAGCCGTCGATAAAGCCCGCCGCCGTGAACGCCTGGTTCCACCAGCGCCCGCCCTCCAGGAGCGCCGAGCGCACGGGCTCGGGGGTGCCGGGATCCAGGTAGTAGACGATGGGCTCCACCGGCTCGCTCATGGCGGCGTCGGGATTCCGCTTCTGGAGCCGGTGCCGCGCGATGTAGCGCTGGGTGAGGTCCTTGTCGATGGGCTGGGCGTAGTCCATGAAGGTGGGCCCGCCGAATCCCGCCCGGGGGTCGGCCTTGCGCGGCGTGTAGCTGCCGTCCAGGGGCGGGAGCTCCACGAAGGAGTGGTGCTCCCGCAGGGTGAGGGCCTGCCCGGTGGGGGTCACGCTCCGCTCCAGGCCCCCGGGCTGGTCCGAGGTGAAGGTCACCGTCACCTCCACTTCGGTGTTCTTGGGAAAGACCTTGGTGCGCGGCAGGTAGAACGCGCTCCGTGAAGCGTCCAGCTTGAACGTGCCCTGGTTGGTGCGCCGCAGGGTCTGGATCACTCCGTGCTGGTCGCTGGTGAAGAAGGCGGTACCGTCGACCAGGGCCCGGTCCCCCGTGGCCGCCTCGACCTTGAAGCCCCACAGCACCGAGGTGGGGAAGCCGTCGTCCACGCTCTTCCGCTCCATGGGTCGGTCCGAGACGGCGCGGTAGCGGTAGTTGGGCTCCTTCATGAGCACCCTGGGACCCACGCGCTCGAAGACCACCACGTGCTCGCCGCCCAGGTCGCCCCGGTTCAGGCCGATGTCGTTCTGGCCCATGCCGGCCGGCAGCGAGGGATAGTAGAGCATCTCCTCGTCCCACCGGCCGATCTCCATGTACATCTTGCCTGCGTCGGCGTCCCAGTAGAGGGGGATGAAGCCGTCCATCTTCGTCATCCCTTCGGTCTTGCTCTCGATGGAGGGGAGTCCCTCCTCCTTCTGCTGGGCCGCGGCGGCGTTCGGCGCCGCCCCCGACGCCACACACAGCGACACCACGAGGGAAAGCCCGGCGAGCTTGGTTCGACCCATCGTCCACTCCTGCAGGTTCGAGCGAGCGTGCGTTGTGGAGCGGGTCGGCACCTGGCCCACGGCGGCCACGCCCTCGACCCGCCCTCCCGGCGAGGGAAGGGCAATGTGAACCGGGTCCACCGAGATGCGCCAGCAGGTGGCGCGCTCTCGACCCTTCCGTCGGGTGTCCCGTCGGTCGGCCTTCGAGGATACAGGTCCCGGGTGTCTTGGAGAGGCTAGCGGACACTCCCCCAGGGCCGGCAACGGAGCACGTTCAGCCCTCCGGGGCCTCCCAGGGGCCCGCCCTCGGAGGTCAGGGCCACCGTGCCGTCGAGCCCCAGCGCCACCCCCTCTCCCTGCGCTTCCCTCAGCGAGCGCAGGTTCACCAGCCCTGGCTCCAGCGGGACCAGGGTGTCCGCCTGCACCCTGTAGAACGTCAGCGTCTCGTACGTGCGCAGCGCCACCACGCCGCTCCGGGGTGCCACGGCGCCACCCGTCACCTGGCGGGGAAGAAAGCGCGGGCCGTCGCTGAGCTTCTGCACCTCCTCCAGGGCGACCGTGTCGCGCCGGAGCCGGCCGGGATACCGGTATACCGTCACCGGGTCGTTGCGACCCTTGCTGATCGCGAACACCCGCTCTCCGGGAAGCACCAGGAGCGCCTCGATATCGCGGGGGCCGTCGGGGAGGCGCACGGGAAAGACGTCCAGCGCCAGTCGCCCCGGGGGGCTCCGCGGGTCCGGTTCCTGCACGCGGGCAATGCGGATGTTCGTGCGTTCCTCGGCATTGTCGCCGAGGTCGGCCAGGTAGAGGCAGGAGCCGCCGTCGAGACATGTGCCCAGGCCCAGATCCTCCCAGTCACGGAGCCGGGGACGGACAGGAATCCGCGCTACCACGGCGCCGGTGTGGTCCACGGCGAACAGCTCCGAACCGTGGTCGTTGTGGGTCCAGTAGATGCCGGGGTGGTCCAGGCTCTCGGCCACCCCGCTGGCACCCGCCAGCTCATCTCCCAGGCTGAAGGGGCCCGCGGCGAGCCGGCAGCCCGGCCCGGCGGTGGCCAGGGGGCCACACGCGGCCAGGGATGCAAGACCGGCTCCTGCCGCCAACCTCCGCAGCAGGCGGGGCGCGGACGCCGAAGCCGTCCGTGTCAGTTGGCGCCGTTCCCGGTGGCGTCGGCGTAGACCATGTCCAGCACCTTGCGGAAGGTCTCGGTGGGAAGGGCGCCCTGGATGGGGGGATATCCCACGATGAAGAAGGTGGGGGTTCCGCGCACGCCGACCTGCCGGGCGAGCTGGTTGGCCGCCGCGATGCGGCCGTCACGTCCGCCGCCGCCGATGCAGGCGTCGTAGCGCTTCAGATCCAGGCCCGCCTCCTCGGCGAAACCGCGCAGCACCCGCGCCGCGTCGGAGCTCTTCTTCCACGTCTGCTGATCGTCCCAGATACGTCCGTTCATGTCCTCGAACGGGCCCATCCCCTGCTCGAGGGCGCACTCGGCGGCGAGGAGGGCATGCGAGGAGTTGTCGAACATGCCCAGCACGAAAGGCAGGAACTTCCACTCGACCTTGCCCGTGTCCACGAAGTCCTTGGCCAGGACGGGCCACGTCTCCTGGTGGAACTTGCGGCAGTAGCCGCAGCCGTAGTCCGAGAACTCGACGATGCGGACCGGCGCATCGGGGCTCCCCCGGTCCACGCCGAGGGACGAGATGTCCAACCCTTCCGAGTCCGCCGGGGGCGCCACCGGTGGGCCCGGCGGAAGCCGCTCCTCCGTGGTCTGCGCCCGCTCGGGCTCGGCAGACTCGACGAGGTCGCGAGACGCGGCGGAGGTGTCGGCTGCTTGTGTCTGGGGTCCCCTACCGCAGGCGGCGCCCACGGCGAGGGCCGCCGCGAGGGTAGCGTGTGCGACGAAGGACTTCATGGCATCTCCAGATTCACGAGCTGGCCGACACCCGCCAGAAAGGCGGTGAGCCTGGCGAAGCTCCCCGTTACCATCAACACACCCACCACCGCAAGGATCGCGCCCGCCGCACGCTCCAGAGGCACCATCCAGCGACGTACACGCGCCGAGCTCGCCAGAAAGGCATTGAACCCCGCGGAAGCCGCGATGAACGGCAGGCCCAGGCCCACCGCGTACGTGGCCAGGAGCAGGGCACCCTGTGCCCGGGTGGCTTCCATGCCGACGTACAGGAGGATGGACGCCAGCACAGGCCCGATGCACGGCGTCCACCCGGCGCCGAACGCCACCCCCACCAGAAACGACCCCGCCCGGCCGGCAGGTCGTTCCGACAAATGTACACGGACGTCGCGGGCCAGTGCAGGCAGGCGCACCCACCCCATGAGGAAGAGCCCGAACACCACCAGGACCACCCCGCCGAGGCGCGTGATCCACGGGAGGCCCCGGGCGAAGGCGACGCCGGCGGCGGTGGCCGCCCAACCCAGCGTCATGAACACCACGGTGAAGCCCGCCACGAAGAGCGTGGAGTGGAGGAGCGCGGCGCGTCGTGCCGAGCCGGCGTCCCCCTCGCGAAGCTCCTCCAGGGTGAGCCCGGACACGAAGGCCACGTAGCTCGGCACCACAGGGAGCACGCACGGCGACAGGAACGACACCACCCCGGCGGCGAAGGCCAGAGGAAAGGAGACCGTGACGTCCATCAGGGGACCCACGGCGGTCGGGACGCGCCGGTCCGAGTGGCGTCTACGGCGCGATACCGACGGGGACAGGGCGTCGTCACAGCGTGAAGTCGGTGAGGAGGCGCTTCTCCTCTTCGCCGAGCTTGGCCCGGATCTCGATGTGGGGCTCGAGGCCGCTTCCCTTGAGCTTCTCCCGCAGGAGCTGGTCCAGCTGGAAGAGGCCGGCCGAGTTGGACATGTCCACCACCACGCTGATGGCCCGCTCGGTGCCGTGCTCCAGGGTCACCCCCTCGATGGCGGCGGCGGACACGGAGTGGATGGAGAGCGACCCCGATGCGAAGGGGATGCGGGAGCGTCCCTTGGCCATGTCCAGGGCGTCGGCGATGCGCACGACCCCGGCCTCGAGGGTCATGGGCCTGCCGCCGGAACGGTGGGAGATGATGGCGTGGAGGATCTCGGCCCGGACGATGGTGGCGCGCCGCTCGTCGTAGATCTGCGGCAGGATCTCCTGGAGCTTCTGCTGGGCGATGAACAGCGAGAAGGACTCGTGGTCCTGTCGATGGATGGACATGCCCACGTCGTGGAGCAGCGCGGCCAGAGCCACCACCACCTCGGCGTCGTCGGGCTCCATGTCGTAGTGGGTCACCACCGACGGCTCCACGCCGGCGTCCATGAGGAGCCGGAGCATCCGCACGGCCAGGTTCATGACGATCTTCACGTGCACGGGCCCGTGGTCGGTCATGCCCAGGCGCTCCATGGCATTCACGTTGGCCGCGATCCAGAGCCCGTACAGGTCCTCGTCGGCGTTCACGTGCTCCATGACTCGGCGGAGCTTGGCGTTGTGGCGGTCGGGCACGTTGATGAGGATGCGCCGGTCGAAGCGCGGGTCCACACCGCGCTCGGGTCCCCCGGGCTCGGGCACGGCTTCGGTGTCGAATCGATCCTCGCTCACAGCGCCTTCTCCCAGTCCTCGACTCTCGGCGCGCCTTCCAGGACCACGACCGTGCCCACGATGCGGTCGTGGATGGCTTGTCGGTTGGCGTCCCAGAAGACCTGCGCGAAGCCCAGGAGGCCCGTCGCGAAGCCGGCGGCGTATCCGCCGGCACGTTCGAAGGCCGTCCACCACGTGATGGCATCACCGTCCAGGCGCAGCACGCGGATGCCCATGAGGCGCTTGCCGACCGTCTGCCCCTTCCACCACGAGAGCATGACGGTGAGATAGAGCGATCCCCACCCGAAGCCGAAGCCCAGCTCGTCCACGAAGTTCCTGAGCCAGGAGAACAGGCCCCCGCTCTCGGCATCCTGCAGGGCGGCGCGGAGGGATCGAGCCTCCTGCTGGCCCCGGACCACGTCTCGTTCCAGCGAGGCGATGTGCTCGGTCAGAGTGTGCAGGGTATCCGCTGCGACCGAGTCCAGGAGCGTCTGGCGGGCCGTCGCCTCCTCCTCCTCCACCGTGTCCCGCGCCACCTCTTCGCTCGATGCGGCCAGCGCCTGGTCCAAGACCTGTTCCAGGTTCTCGGCCCACGCCGCCGTGGTCGGGGCCAGGTCGGTGAGGAAGTCCCGGATCTCCGATGAGCTCATGCCCAGATCGCGGCCGTGGCGCGCCAGGTTCGTGGCGGCCGCGACGGCATCGGCGCGGCTCTCGGCACGGCGGAAGGCCTGGGCCTCTCCCATCCCGGCGAAGACGTCGGTGAGTCCCACGTTCCTCCCCGAGGAGATCCCCGTTTCCTCCATGGCTTCGGTGACGCGCGCTTCGTTGTCTCCGCCTGTCATGCGGTGGAAGAGGTTCCCGCCGACCGCCACCCAGACGATGGCGGTCACCAGCCCGATGAAGAGACCCAGGCACCCGAGAGAGAGCCGCATGGCGCGCCCGAACGCGGAGTTGGGGACCTCGGTGCGCTTGAAGCTGGCCCGGATGAAGAAGACTGCGGCCACCACGCCCAGCACCATGGCGAAGCTCTTGGTGAGGAGCGTGATCAGCCCGATCACCGCAAGGTCGATGAGGATGGCCCAGAACCGCTTCATGGGCGGCGCCAGGGGCAGCCCCAGCAGTTCTTCCGACAGCTCGAAGGCGTCGGGCGTGATGATGGTCCTGGGATCGCGCGGGGGCGCGGCGTGGGTAGGCATTATGTCGGTGCCGGGGATGGAAGGTCCGCGTCGCTACCGGCGTCGGGCCCAGATCACCAGCGCCAGACCTGCGGCGGCGCCCACCAGAGCTCCTCCGAGGAGGATCCGGCTGCGGTCGGCGGACTCGTCGGCGTCGCCCGCCGCTTCCCCGCCTTCCACAACGGCGGGGAGGGCCTCCTTGCCGCCGCCGTAGACGTCGGTGTCGTCCTCGTCGCCCTCCCACCCGCAGTTGGCGCAGACCACCATGCTGCGCTCCCTCGCCGTCCGGTTCGGGTAGACGAGCTCCTCGGAGCAGTCGGGACACATGAGCCCCGCGGGCAGCGGATGGATGAGACCGTAGAGCATCCCCTTGGAGAGGTCCAGGTCCTCGGCGATCTGGTTGACGCTCACGTGCGAGCCCCAGTAGAGCTCGTTCGCCCGTCGCTCGGTATGGTGGTCCGTGTCCGCTGCGGCCATGGCAGCGCTTCCCCCGTTGACTTGACCCTCATTTCAGCCTTGAACAACATAGCTGTGCGCGACCCGTCCCGCACGACGAAGTGGGCCGGCGGGCGGGTTTCTTCTCTTACCAGGATAGGCCCCCGGGCGTTTCTCCCTTGAAGATTCCGGTTTCACACGGATGGCTCGAAGCGGCGTTGAAGGAACCGGACGAACCGCCCCGAGGCGCGGCCGTCGTATGCCACCCCCACCCCCTCCACGGCGGCACCATGAACACCAAGGCCGTCTATCGCGTGTCCCAGGCGCTGAACGAGGCGGGACTCGTGGCCCTGCGCTTCAATTTCCGCGGCGTTGGCGTCAGCACGGGGAGCTACGACGGGGGGCTGGGCGAGCAGGACGACGCGCGTGCCGCTCTGGCCTGGCTCGAGGACCGCTACCCGTCTCTTCCCCTCGTCATGGGCGGATTCTCCTTCGGGTCCATGGTGGGCCTGGGCGTGGGCGTCGAGGACGATCGGGTGGTGGCGCTGCTGGGCCTCGGCCTCCCCGTGGACCGGGACGACTACGACTTCAGCTACCTGGCCGACGCCGGGAAGCCGCTCCTGGTGGTGCAGGGGGAGCGCGACGAGTTCGGGCCCGCCGCCCACGCGGCGGAAGTGCTCCGGCCCATGGGTCCCCACGTGACCGTCGTGGCGATCCCGGGCGCGGACCACTTCTTCACCCGTCGTCTGGATGAACTGAAGGAGGCCGTCCGGGGGTACTACGCCTCCGGACCCGGTGCCCGGCTACTGGCGACGGTATGATGCGCCGTCGTCGGGATGCGGATCCGCCATCCATGGAGCGGGCGACGGCGGGCGTAGATGCCTCCGCGACCCCCGGGAGAGCCAAGCATGCGTCAGCGTGAGCGTATTCTGCAGAGTCTGGAGAGCGTATACCGTGAGGCTTTCCAGGCGGCCAGCGAGAGGGAGGACCGGGCCGAGATGGCCCGCCTGGACTTCGAGTATCAGCGCGACCAGCTCCGCATGGAGGTGCTCCTGGACCTGCGAGACACGCTGACCGCGCCCGCAGCGTCCGAGTCCGAGAAGGGCGGCTCCATTCTGGACAAGGCCCAGGCCCTGAAGCAGCTGACCCGACTCCGATAGTGGAGCCAGCCACCACCTCATGAAGATCTACACGAGAACCGGAGACGAGGGGGAGACGGGGCTCTTCGGCGGGGGTCGCGTGCCCAAGGACCACCCCCGGGTCGACGCCTATGGAACGGTGGATGAGCTGAACGCCTGCCTGGGGTGGGCCGTTTCCGTGTTGGACGAGGGGGAGACGGCCGAGCGCCTCCGCCAGGTGCAGCATGATCTCTTCGCCATCGGTGCCAGGCTCGCCACGGCGCCGGTGCCCCGGGGGCGGACGGCACCCCGCGGCGTGCCCGAGCTGCCGGCGGAGCGGGTGGAGGCCATGGAGCGGTGGATGGACGAGGCCGACGCCCTCTTGCCGGAGCTCCGGGCCTTCGTGCTCCCGGGGGGCACCCCCGGTGCTGCGGCGCTGCATCTTTCGCGCACCGTGTGCCGCCGGGCGGAGCGGGCGGTGGTGCGCCTGGGGTCCGTCGAGACCGTGGAGCCCGGGGTCACCGTGTACCTCAACCGTTTGTCGGACCTGCTGTTCACCCTTGCACGCCTGGAGAACCACCGGGCGGGGACGGGTGACGTGGAGTGGCGCAAGGAGTGACCCACGGCACGTTCCGGCGCGAGCCCCGGAAGGGCGAGGTCATCCGGGGCGACGTGCACCTCCCCGACGGGGCCGAGCCCCGGGCCGTCGTGGTGGTGGTCCATGGGTTCAAGGGCTTCAAGGACTGGGGGTTCTTTCCCTGGCTCGCCCGGCGTCTCGTGGAGGCGGGCTACGCGGTGGTGCGCTTCAACTTCTCCCGCAACGGGATCGGCGACGATCCGGAGCGCTTCACCGAGCTGGACGCCTTCGGGGCCAACACGCTCTCGCTCGAGCAGGGCGAGCTCCGCTCCGTCGTGACCGGGACCCTGGGCGGGGAGCTTCTCCCCTGGCGGCCGGCGCAGGTGGCCCTCGTGGGTCACAGCCGCGGGGGCGCCCAGGCGGTGCTGGCCGCCGCCGCCGAGCCCCGGGTGACGGCGCTGGTCACCTGGTCGGCGGTGTCCCACTTCGACCGCTGGACCACCGAGACCAAGGAGCGCTGGCGCCAAGAGGGTCGAATCTGGGTCCTGAACCAGCGCACCGGCCAGCAGATGCCCCTGGGCGTGGACCTGCTCGAGGACTTCGAGACGAACCGCAGGGCCCTCGATGTCGTGGCGGCGGCTTCGCGGGTGCGGGCTCCATGGCTCATCGTGCACGGCAGCGAGGACCTGACCGTGTGGCCAGGGGAGGCGCAGACTCTGGCCAGGGCCAACCCTGAGGCTCGACTCCATCTGGTCCAGGGTGCCGGACACAC
>JASFRY010000016.1:0-20779 GCA_050114675.1 Gemmatimonadota bacterium
CCCGGATGTCGTGCCCCAACGCTCCCATGCCTCCCCTCCTCTTCCGTTCTTCCGGCCCGCGGCGGCGCGTACGTCGCATCGCCCACCCGGTCCCCATGAGATCTCGAATCGTGCGTGCCCACAGCCCTGCCCTCGCGGCTATCCCCCGGGAGCGCCCGAGACGCACCCGGAACAGCTCCGCCATCTCCTCCCCGTGAGCCTCCCGGAGCCGCCGGGGCACCAGGAGGAGCGCCAGGCGGAACAACGCCCCGTGCAGTCCCCGCCCCCCGCTCACGCCGGCTCCGGCAGCACGTTGCGGTCCCGGGCCCGGGCCACGAGTCCTTCCAGCCTGGCGGTCTCCGCGGCCAGGACGTGTCGACCTCGAGCGGTGAGCCCGTAGTACTTGCGCCGCGGGTCGGCGTCGGCCTCGGGCGCCGGGACGTTTCGGATGAGCCCCGCCTCGGCCATGTCCGCCAGGGACCGGTAGAGAGTGCCCGGCCCCAATTCCATGACGCCGTCGGAGGCCCGCTCGACCTCCTCCGCGATGCCCAGGCCGTGGAGGTCCTCCGCCGAGAGGGCGAGAAGGATGTGGAGCACCGCGGGACGAAGCGGAAGGCGCGAGAGGTCGGAATCCGTGGCCATGGCCGTCTCCAGAGGTCGAATCTATCCACGACAGATATATCTACCATGGATATATCGGGCAACCCCCTTGGGGCGGCAGCCGGTGGTGGAAAGGGCTCGCGGGAAGCGACGGCGCCGGGATCAGGCGGCGCCGGGAGCGCGGGATCAGGCGGCGCCGGGAGCGCGGGGATCAGGTGGCGCCGGGAGCGCCGATCAGGCGGCGCCGGCCGCCTGGAGGGCCTCCTCGAGCCGCACACCCACGATGGTGCTCACCCCCGGCTCTTCCATGGTCACGCCGTAGATCCAGTCGGCGGCCTCGATGGTGCGGGGGTTGTGGGTGATGACGACGAACTGGGTCTGGGACTTGAAGTCCTGGAGCAGCTTGATGAAGCGACCGATGTTGTTCTCGTCCAGGGGAGCATCCACCTCGTCCAGGACGCAGAAGGGGCTGGGCTTCACCAGGTAGATCCCGAAGAGGAGCGAGAGCGCCGTCAGAGCCCGCTCTCCGCCGGAAAGGAGGTCGATGCGCTGCGTCTTCTTCCCACGCGGAGATGCGTGGATCTCGATGGGGGACTCCAGCGGATCCTCGGGATCCTGAAGCCACAGGTCTGCCTCACCTCCTTCGAAGAGCCGCAGGAAGGTGCTCCGGAAGTGCTCCCGGATCTGGTTGAAGGTGTCCTGGAAGAGGTCCGTGGCGGTCTTGTTGATCTCCCGGATGGCGCCCCTCAGGTCGTTGCGCGCGGTCACCAGGTCGTCACGCTGCTCGGTGAGGAAAGCCAGCCGCTTGCTCTCCTCCTCGTGCTCCTCCACGGCCAGCATGTTCACCGGTCCCAGCTTCTCGAGAGCGACGACCAGCTCCCGGAGCTCCTCCTGCAGCGCTTCGGGCTCGCCCTCCACGGGCTCGGCCTCCTCCA
Organism: Gemmatimonadota bacterium; assembly: GCA_050114675.1. Taxonomy (GTDB): domain Bacteria; phylum Gemmatimonadota; class Gemmatimonadetes; order Longimicrobiales; family Gaopeijiaceae; genus SZUA-318. The sequence goes on from JASFRY010000016.1 coordinate 1,515, forward strand.
GGAGGCTCTCCAGGGTCCGGCCCCACTCCCCTTCCAGTCGCTCACGAATCCGCTCGATGCGGCCGCCCAGCTCCTGGCGCTCCAACTCGAGGGCGTGGCGGTGGTCCGCCGCGGCGCGCTCCGCCGTCCGGGCCTCACGTACCCGCCTCTCCGCCGCCGCCAACGCCTCGGCCACGGTCTGGAGGGCCTCGTCCTTCAGGCGCAGCTCACCTTCTACCGACGTACGCTCCCGGAAGAGCCGTTCCGTCGCGGCGCTCCCCTCCTCGCGGATGCGGCGCGTCTCGTCGAGCTCGGCGCGGAGCTGCTCCTCCTCGGCGTCCAGGGCGGCCACGCGCTCGTGGGCCTGGCCCCGGGCCGAAACCACGCCTTCCAGGCGCTCGCTGAGGCGGGTGACGTCTCCCTCGAGGCGAGCCACGTCCACAGCCAGACGCGCCTCCTCCGCCCGGGCCGTCTCCCACTCCTCCTGGACCGTCTCCAGCGCCTCCCGGGCCGACGTGCGCTCGGCCTGGATCCCCGCCTCCTCCGCCACCAGGACCTCCCGGTCCTCGCGCGCCTCTGTGGCGCGCTCCAACGCCCGGGAGCGCGCGGCGCGGGTTCCTTCGATCTGGCGGGACAGCTCGTCGCGATGCCGTCCCACCCGGGCTTTCTGGTCGAACTGGGCCTGGAGGTCGGCAGAGGTCTTCCTGTGGTCGTCTTCGGCTGCCCGAAAGGCGTCCCGCGCCCCGTCGTGAGCCTCCTCGGCCACGTGGAGCCGGGTCTCGGCCTCCTCGCGCCGGCTCCGAGCCGCAGCGGCGGCCGCAGCCGCCTCCTCGTGCTCGGCCACGGCGTTGCGCAGCGCCTCCTTCCGCTCGAGCACGCCCGTGGCGCCTACGGGGTTCCCGAGGCGGACCACTCCACGCCGCTCCACCACCGCACCCGACGTGGACACGCGCTCTCCCGAGCCTTCGGTCAGGCCCGCGTCTTCCACGAGCTCCACCCCGTCCAGGAGCGCACGGACCCACGGCGCCCCGTCCCCGGTTGCCGAGATCTGCTCCAGAAGGGAGCCGGAGCCCGTCCTTCCCGACGCCGGGACGCGGTCCAGGGGGAGAAGGATGAGCCCACCCCCACCGTCCCACCTCTCGGAGAACCACGCGTTCACGCGCCGCACGGCGGTGGCGTCGCGCACCACCAGCGCCCGGGCGAGCGGCCCCAGGTAGGATTCCACCGCATGCGCCACCCGCCCTTCGGCCACCACGAAGTCCGACAAGCTGCCCAGGATTCCGGCGTCATCCAGGTCCAGGGCCGCCTTCACCGCCGGTTCCATCCCCTCCTTGTCGCGCTCCAGCCTCTCCAGGGCGGCGCGGCGGGCGCCCAGCGAGGACGCCCGGTCGGCGGCATCCAGCTCCGCCGCGCGAGCCTGGGAGAGGGCCTGACGGGCCTCGGCCACCTCCGACGCCGCGACATCCACGGCGGCTCGGGCCTCCTCCACGCCCCGGGCCAGATCCTCCACCTGCCCCGAGAAGAGATCGCCCTGGGACTCGAGGTCCGTCAGGGCCTCCGCCGTCTCGTCCAGCTCCTGGGTCAGCCGTTCCAGGCGCCGCTCCAGCTCGGCCCCCTGGGCGTCCGCCGCCTCGGCGTCTCCCTCGAGCTGGGCGCCGCGGCGCACCAGATCTCGTTCCCTGGACTCCACGCCCTCCAGGCGCTCCCGTGCGGCCTGCAGCCGCTCCCGGACCTCCTGGAGCTCGGCGCGCCTCCGGTCGGCCACCTCCTTCAGGGCGGCCAGCTCCTCGCGGATCTTGTCACGGTCCGTCTCCAGCTCCACCGCGTCACGATCCAGGCCGGTGGCCCGATCCCGGGCTTCGGTACGCTCCTCCTCGATCTGGGTGAGGCGACGCTCCGCGTAGGTGGCCCGCTCCTCGGCCACGGCAAGGTCCCGCTCCCACCGAACCAGCTGCTCCCGCACCGCATCCAGCCGGGAGGCTGCCTCGGTGCGTGCCTTCTCCGCGTCCACCTCCTTGAGGCGAAGCGCTTCGTACTCGGCCTCGGCGGTGCGAAGCTCGGCAACCATCCCCTCGCCGGTCTGCTCGTCACCCTGCAGATCCCCCTCCACCCGCGCCAGCCGGTCCCGCAGGGTGCCCAACTGGTGCCGGACGACGGTGACCTCCACATCCAGCCGACGCTTCCGGTATTCCAGATACCGCTCGGCCTTTCCCTTCTGCCGGGCCAGCGACCGTACCTTGGTCTGGACCTCGGAGATGACGTCCTCCAGCCGCTGGAGATCCAGCTCCGCGCGCTCCAGCCTGCGAAGGGCCGCCTTGCGTCGGTCCTTGTATTTCCCGATGCCCGCCGCCTCTTCGAAGAGTCCCCGGCGCTCGTCGGCGCGATCCGACAGGATGGCGTCGATCATCCGGTTCTCGATCATGGCGTACGCGTTGGCGCCCAGCCCCGTGTCACGGTACAGGTCCACCACGTCCCGCAGCCGCACCGAGCTGCGGTTGATGCTGTACTCCGACCCCCCGTCGCGGAACACCTGACGGCCGATCTCCACCTCGGTGAAGGGCACGGGAAGCAGGCCGTCCTCGTTGCTCACCGTGAGGGAGACCGAGCCGCGGTTCACGGGCCGGCGGCTCACCGTGCCCTGGAAGATGGCCTCTTCCATCTTCCCGCCCCTGATGGCCGACGGACGCTGCTCGCCCAGGACCCAGCGAATGGCGTCGCTGATGTTGGACTTTCCACAGCCGTTGGGACCGACGATGGCGGTGATCCCGTCGTGGAACTCGATCTGTGTCGAATCTGCGAAGGATTTGAACCCGTGGACGCGAAGGGCGCGAAGCTTCATTCAGGCAGACGTCCGGTTCGTTCGGCAAGGGTGGGAGTGAGGCCGTGGGCCTCCAGGAGGCGCGCGAGGACGGAGGACTCGGCCTCGTCGATGAAGGCGCCGGCGTAGACCCGATAGCGCGTGGAACCGTCCGAGTAGTCCACGGCCAGCACGTAGGCGGGAACCTCCATGCTCCGGAGGTCCTGCACGCGTCTCTCTGCAGCGTCGCGATCCATCGATTCGTCGAGGAGGAACGCCTTCGGCGTGGGACGGATCAGCCATCTCGACGCATCGTCTCCCGTCTCCCGGCCGATCAGCGATCGAACCGCCCTCGCATCGGCCGCGTCCCGGGCGGGCCCCGCCAACACCCGGTGGTAGACCGTTCCGTTCACGTCCACGGGGGTCGTGACGAAGAGCACGTTCGGAACCGATCGTTCCAGCTCCGCGACCAGCTCGTCCGCGTCCGCTACGTCACGGTAGGAGGCGACCGCCACGGAGAACCCCAGCACCGGTGACGTCTCGCTCTCGGACTCGGCCGCGTCGGCTGCGGGCTCGGCTGCCGCGGCCGGCGGGACTTCCACCATGGACGTCGCCGACTCACCCTCCCGCGACGTGATGCCCGGAATGTCCACGAAGCCCAGCCATGCCGCCACGATGAGTGCCACGATCACGACGAGGAGGAGGACGAGAAGGGTCGTCCGTCGCCCCGAGGGCCGCGGCTCCGGGGTCGTCTCGGACTCCTCGACCAGCTCTTCGAAGGTGGGGGTGGGAGGTCCGACGACCTCCGGGAACGGATCGTGCCGCTCCTCTTCCGAGGTCGTGTGGGGACGCATGGCACCGACCGAGGCGCCCCCGTCTTCCGCACCTGGTTCTTCCGGGGCGATCGCGTTCTCGGCTTCCCGCGCAGGTCCATCCCCCGAGGTGGAGGAAGCCTCGGGCTGCACGGGGGTCTCCTCCGCGTCAGGCGCGAGGGCTTCTATCTCGAGGACCGCCTCCTCTTCCCCGACGGGTTGGTCGAGTCCTTCCTGGGCCGGCACCTCCACGTCGGGGGTCTCAGCCCGTTCCACGGGACGACCCACGCGCGCGAGGACCCGGTCCCCCAACTCCCCGATCCACTCCGCGCCGGCCTCGTCCTCCCCACCGAGCACGACCACGTCGCTCGCCTGCTCGAGGACCGGCTCCAGGCCGGGCTCCGCGGCAGGCACGAGCACCGCGAAGGTCACGCCCGCGTCGCGAAAGCCGGCGCACAGCGCCGTCCAACGGGACGTTCGCAGCGCCTCGTCTCCACTCGAAACGGCGGTTCCGGCGGGGATCACGAAGATGCCGAACGCTTCGCTTCGCTGCGCGACGCGCCGCACCGAGGAGCCCCAGAGGAGGAGGTCGGCCAGCCCTTCGCCATCTGCGATCCCCGCTGCCGCGTGCACCGTGGGGGCGGCGAAGCCTGCGTCAGCCAGGACGAGACGGTGACCCGAAGCCGTCCAGGACGTGGCCATCCGCACGGCGACGCTCCCGGCCCAGCCTTCCTCGATTGCGCCGTCACTGGCCACGATTGCCACGATCCGACCCGACGCCGTGCCGGCCTCGGGGAGCCCGGGAGGGACATCGGGATCGAACGCGCTCCAGGCGGGAACGTCGGAGGTCATGGACTCTCTGGATGAGAAAGCGCTTCGACCCGCCGGGGCGCTCAGAGGGTGCCGCGACGAGCCGGGATCAAGGGTCGGCCCGAATCCGGGCCGAATCGGCATCAAGTTAGAATCGCGCGCCCCCGGGTGCAAACCATCTCCGGAAGGCCCAAAGGGCGTGCCGGACAGCGGATCCGGGCATCCCCCATCTGCTAGGCGGTGTCCCCTTCCTCCGCGTCCGGCACCGTCCACGTCGGTGCGTCACCCCAGAGGTTCTCCAGCTGGTAGAAGCCCCGGGCCTGGGGATGGAAGACGTGCACCACGAAGTCGATGTAGTCCAGCAGGACCCACCGCCCTCCCTGGAGGCCTTCCACGTGGTCGGGGCGCTGGCCCTCCTCCCTCAGCTCCTCCATGAGGTGGTCCGCGATGGCCTTGACCTGTACGTCGGAGCGGCCGCTGGCCAGCAGGAAGAAGTCTGTGGCCGAGGAGATTCCCCTCAGGTCCAGCACCATCACGTCGTGCGCCTTCCGCTCCTGGGCGAGCTCGGCCGCCCGCACGATGACGGTGGGTAGGTCGGTCGCCTGGACTTCGTGGTTCGCCACGAACCGCTCCTCAGCCCTCTTCCCGCTCGACACGCACCTCGATGACGGCCTCGACTTCGGCGTGGAGGTGGACCGGAACCTCGAAGACGCCCAGCGTCTTGAGGGGTTCGTCCATGACCACGGTCCGCTTGTCCAACTCGAAGTCGAGCTGGCCGGACCCGTTGGCACGGTCGGCGACATCCGCGTTGGTCACCGATCCGAACAGCTTGGCGTCCTCGCCCTCTCCGGCCCGGGCGTGGAAGGTGAGCGACATGCCCACGAGCTGTGCGGCCCGACGCCGGGCCTCCAGGTAGTCTCTGCGGGCCCGCTCCTCCTCGCGCTTCCGCTCCTCCTCGAGCCGGCGCATGTTGGCCTCGCTGGCCTCGTAGGCCAGGCCCTGGGGCACGAGATAGTTGCGGCCGTATCCGGGCTTGACCGTCACGATGTCACCCGCTTCGCCCAGGTTGTCCACGGCCTTCTTCAGGATCAGCTTCATCGTTCCTCCAACGAGTCGTCAGGCGGCCTCGGACCCCACCCTGTTCCGCACGTCCAGCCAGGTGTCCCCGATCCCGATGACCATCGCCCCGGTGAGAACCAGGGGAGGCACGAAGACCAGCCCGACCCCGAGCAGGATGTAGCCGAACAGCGACAAGCCGCCGCTCAAGAACATGATCACGGCCGCTCCACGCAACGCGTAGAGCGCCCCCATGAAGACCACCGCGTTGGCGCCGACGCGAGCGAGCGAGTCTCCCCAGCGCAACACGACGAGGAGAAGCCCGGCGATGAAGAGCCAGACGAGGTGGTCGTTGAATCGGAAATCGCGCAGCGGCCCGAGCCCTCCATCCTCACCGGAGCTCAGCCGCACGTACAGCCACCATGCCACCCCCAGGCCCGCCATGGAGGCGATCCCGAGCATGGCCGGAAAGACGGAGGCCTGGGCTTCAACCGTCTGATATACCGCGCTCACCAACGTGGGCGGCAAGGCTTCTCCGCCCCGCAACACCCGCCAGGCTTCCATGGCCGTGCCGACGCTGTGGGTCATGCGGTCTTTCACCGCCCATTCGATGGTGCCCCAGGCTCCCGACCGGACGGAAAGCAACAGCCCCACGACCACGGCCGCGCCGGCAACGCTGACGAGGGCGCGCCTCGAGAAGGGAGAAGCCGGCCGACGCAGCGTGACGGCCGTGAACCACCCGGCAACGAGCAGAGCCCAGCCACGCTCCACGTACCAGATCCCGTCCGCGGACCCTCCGGTGACGGCAATGACCGTGGCGAGGAGGGCCGCGGCCAGAACCGGGAACCTCCGCATGCCCATGGTGGCCGCCAGCGCGAGGAACGGAACCGCCACAAGGACCGACGGCTGGATCACCGAGGTGACCAGCGTGATCCCGAACAGCGCTGTGGCACGAAGCCACGGGCGCGGCCGTCCCCGGGGGGGCGGCGCCAGGGCGGAGCGGTCCTGGTCGGGCACCGGAAAGCTCCTACCCCTCGTGCCGGCGGGTGTAGGGGATGAGGGACAGGTACCGCGCTCGCTTCACCGCCGAGCCCAACTGTCGCTGAAAGCGGGCCGAGACCTTCGTGGTGCGCTTGGGGAGGATCTTCCCCGACTCGGTGAGGAACCGGGAGAGCGTCGCCACGTCCTTGTAGTTCAGAAGCTCGATGGGAGGCCCCTCCATGCGGCGGCGGCGGCCCCGTCCTCCCTGGAACTCGGGGGGAGAGTCGTCGTCGTCCTCGTCCTCCTCGTCCTCTTCGTCGTCGTCCTCCTCCTCCTCGGTCGCCGGCTTGGTGACCTCGGCAAGAATGGACATACCGGACGTCGGCTCGCCCTCGTTGAGGACCAGCAGGTACCGCACGACCTCGTCGTCGAGCTTGAGGAGTCGCTCGAACTCGGGAAGCGCGTCGGGAGACGCCGTGAACTGGGCGACCACGTAGTACCCGGTCTTGTGACGCCGGATGGGGTAGGCGAGCTGCCGGATGCCCCAGTGGTCAACGGCGGATACCTCACCGCCGCCGGAGGTGGCCAGGTCGTGGAACTTGTCCAGCTTGGCCGTTGCGGCGCTCTCGTCGAGCGCCGGGTCCAGGATGTAGACGACCTCGTAGAGCCGCATCTTCGTTCCCTCGGTCCGTTGAGTTCCGTACGGGCCCCTCACACATGATGGAGCGTCCCGAGTTGCGGCCGGGACGTGTCCGGGAGGAGCGGGATGTATGTCGAGCCCGTTAAGCTAACGATGGGCGGAAGGTTCGGGAAGTCGAGCCGGACGGCGCGGGCCGCTTCCTAAACGTTGAAGCGAAAGAGCATGATGTCGGCATCCTCCACCACGTAGTCCTTCCCCTCGGAGCGGAGGAGCCCCTGGTCCCTTGCGCTCTTCCACGATCCGGCACGGGCGAACGTCTCGTACCCGACGGTCTCCGCCCGGATGAAGCCTCGCTCGAAGTCGGAGTGGATGGCGCCCGCCGCCTCGGGCGCACGCGTCCCGCGCCGCACCGTCCACGCCCGGGACTCCTTTTCGCCCGTGGTGAAGAAGGTGATGAGGCCCAGGAGGTGGTAGGCGGCGTGGATCAGCCGGTCCAGTCCGCGCTCGTGGAGTCCCAGATGCTCGAGGAACTCGGTTCGGGCCCCGTCGTCGAGCTCCGCCAGCTCCGCCTCCATGGCAGAGCAGACGGCCACCATCTCCGCCTCACCCTCCGGGCCGATGGCCGCTTCCAGCGCCTCGGTCCAGCGGTTCCGGCCGGACGGGAGATCCTCCTCCCCCACGTTGGCGACGTACAGCACGGGCTTCATGGTGAGGAGCTGATACTGGCGGAGAATCGCCACGTCCTCGTCGGAGAGGGTCGCGGTGCGCACCGGGTGTCCTTCCTGGAGGGGATCCAGCGCCTTCCGGAGTGCCGCGGCCTCACGGATGGCGTCCTTCTCTCCCGACCGGGCCTTCTTGTCCACGCGCTCGAGACGCCGCTCCACCAGCTCGAGGTCCGCCAGCGCCAGCTCCGTCTCCACGACGTCGCGGTCGCGCACCGGATCCACGCGCCCGGATACGTGGGCCACGTCGGCGTCGTCGAAGCACCGGAGGACGTGGGCGATGGCGTCCACCTCGCGGATGTTCGCCAGGAACTGGTTGCCCAGCCCCTCGCCTTCCGAGGCCCCCTCCACCAGCCCGGCGATGTCCACGAACTGGATGACCGTGGGCACCCGCGACGCCGACGCGGACAACGCATGGATGGTATCGAGCCTGGGGTCCGGTACCTCCACCGTGCCCACGTTGGGGTCCACCGTGCAGAACGGGTAGTTGTCCGAGGGCGCGCCCGCCGCCGTGAGCGCGTTGAACAGCGAGGACTTCCCCACGTTGGGGAGCCCGACGATTCCCACGCGTAGCATCACGCCTGCAGCGCTTCCTGCGCCGCGGCGATGAGCCTGGGATAGCGGTCGTAGGCCCAGCGGGCCTCCTCCACGTCGAGCCGCTCGCGGTTCGTATGGGCGAAACGCTCCTCCCCGGGCGCGAACCCCAGGGTGGGGATGCCGAAGACGCCGCACGACCATCCACCGTCGGTGGCGAACGTCCACGGACGGATGGTGGCCGGCGTGGCCACGTCGTCCCGCTTCCCGACGGCGGCGGCCGCCGCCAGGATCACCGGGTCGTCGGGCGCCATGAGGAATCCCGGCGTCAGGAGATTGCGGCCCTTCTCCAGGCCGGTATAGGTGCGCTGCGCCTCCCGGGCCATGCGCGCCTCCACCGTGAAGCCGTCGGGCACGACCGGCAGGCGCCTGGCCAGGGCCTCCCGGACCCGTCCCAGGAGAGAGGCGTCTTCGTCGCCCGGCAGGATCCGCCAGTCCAGGGCCACCACCACCTTGTCGGGGATGACGTTCCGGCTCTCGGGGAGCACGTCGAGCATGGTGGGGGCCAGGGACGACCGCCCCAGAACCGGGTCCGAGGGCTGGTCCTCCGCCAGGTCGTGGACCGCCGCCAGAACGTCTCCCACCAGGTCCAGGGCGTTCTGCGCCCGATCAGGCGCGCTCGCGTGCCCGGCCTTTCCGGTGATGACCACCTCGAGCTCGGCGCGACCCCGATGCCCGATGCACACGTCGCCGTGGGTCGCTTCTCCGATGATGACGATCCCGGGCTTCACGGTCCCCGACTCCAGAAGGAACTGCATCCCCAGACCACCCCGCTCCTCGATGACGGTGTGGGCCACGATGACGTCTCCCGGTGCTTCTCCTGCCAGGGAGGCTGCAGCGTAGGTCTGGATCGCCAGCTGACCCTTGATATCCATGGCGCCGCGGCCGTGGAGGAATCCGTCTCGGATCTCTCCGGAGAAGGGCGGTACCTCCCATTCGTCGTGATCGCCCTCGGCCACCACGTCCATGTGGCAGTTCAGGAGGGCGGCCGGAGCCTCTCCTCGCCCCCGGGCGACGCCGATGACGTTGCCGGCCTCGTCCACCCGCACGTCCTCCAGGCCCAGTGCCTCCATCTCCTGGCGTACCCGCGCCGCCACCTCGCCCTCCTCTCCCGGAAGGCCCGGGATGCGGATCAGGTCCGCCGCGAAGGCCAGGGCGTTCTCGAAGCTCGGTTTCCTCACGCTGCTTCCCTCCATTGCCGTTCATGCAGAGGCGGGGCCGGACCACCCGGGTCCGACCCCGCCGCGTTCAAGCCACGGGTGGGCTCGGGATCAGCCGAAGATCCCTCGCACGAGCTGGGTCACCCAGTGCAGCGAGGTGGAGGTCTCCACGTTGATGTGATGGACCCGGACAAACCACGGAGCCAGCACCAGAGACACCACGCTCATGAGCTTGATGAGAATGTTCATGGACGGGCCCGACGTGTCCTTGAAGGGGTCACCCACGGTATCGCCAACCACGGCGGCCTTGTGGGGATCGGAGCCCTTTCCGCCGTACGCGCCACCCTCGATGTACTTCTTGGCGTTGTCCCACGCGCCGCCGGCGTTGGCCATGAACAGCGCCATGAGCACACCGGTCACCGTGGCGCCGGCCAGGAGGCCGCCCAGCGCCTCCACGCCGAGGAAGTAGCCCACGACCACGGGGGCCAGAACGGCCGTGACGCCCGGAAGGATCATCTCGTGCAGTGCCGCCCGGGTGGAGATGTCCACACAGCGGGCCGAGTCGGGCTTGGTGGTGCCCTCCATGATACCGGGGATCTCCCGGAACTGGCGGCGCACCTCGTCGACCATGCCCTGAGCGGCACGGCCCACCGCGGTCATGGTGAGGGCCGCGATGAAGAACGGTAGGATGCCGCCCAGGAAGAGGCCCATGACCACCCTGGGCTGCACCAGGTCGATGCCCGTGGCCTGTAGACCCACCTTGGACGAGTAGGCGCTGAACAGCGCCAGGGCGGTGAGCGCCGCCGAACCGATGGCGAAGCCCTTCCCGATGGCCGCCGTGGTGTTGCCGATGGCGTCCAGCGAGTCGGTGATCTTCCGGGTCTCGGGTCCGAGGCCGCTCATCTCGCTGATGCCGCCGGCGTTGTCGGCGATGGGCCCGTAGGCGTCCACCGACATGGTCACGCCCACCGTGGCCAGCATGCCCACGGCGGAGATGCCGATGCCGTACAGCCCCGAGAACCAGTACGAGACGCCGATGGCCACGCAGATGAGGATGACCGGGATGGCGGTGGACTGCATCCCCACGGCCAGACCGGCAATGATGTTGGTGGCCGCGCCGGTCTGGCTGGCGTCGGCGATCTTCCGGATGGGGCCCGCGGCGGTGTAGTACTCGGTCACCAGGCCGATGGCGATGCCCACCAACGTCCCGGCCAGGATGGACACCCACGGTCCGACGGTCGGGTAGATCCTGCCGCTCCCGGCGTCGGTGAAGCTGATGCCCAGGGCCTGCACCACGAAATACATGACGATCAAGAAGAGGAGCGCCGCGATGAACGTCACGTTGCGCAACGCTGCCGCAGGGTTCGTGCGCTCCAGGACCTTCATCATGGCGATGCCCAGGAGCGACGCCACCAGGCCGACCATGACGGTGAGAAGCGGCAGAGCCACCGCGGCGGCCCGATAGGACGCCATGGCCGGCGCCGTGGCGCCGATGGCGATGGTGGCCACGATGGAGCCCACGTAGGACTCGAAGATGTCGGCGCCCATGCCCGCCACGTCGCCCACGTTGTCACCCACGTTGTCGGCGATGGTGGCCGGGTTGCGCGGATCGTCCTCGGGGATTCCCGCCTCCACCTTGCCCACCAGGTCGGCGCCCACGTCGGCCGCCTTCGTGTAGATGCCGCCGCCCACGCGGGCGAAGAGGGCGATGGAGCTGGCCCCCATGGCGAAGCCCGACACGATCTCCGCGAACCTGGAGAACTCATCGGCGCCGATCGCGTCGGCTCCGAAGAAGAAGTAGAGGGCGCCCAGGCCCAGGAGGCCCAGGGAGCCCACGGCGAGCCCCATGACGGCGCCGCCGAAGAAGGCCACGCGGAGGGCCTTGCCCTGTCCCCCTTCGTTGGCAGCGGCGGACGTGCGCGTGTTGGCGCGGGTGGCGGCCTTCATCCCGGAGAAGCCCGCGACCACGGAGCTCAGCGCCCCGAAGACGTAGGCGATGGCGGGCGTCGTGCCGATGGCCCAGCCCAGGAGAAGGGCCACCACGACCACGAACGCGGCCAGCACGGTGTATTCGCGCCGCAGGAACGCCATGGCGCCGTCATGGATCTGCTCCCCCAGGTCGACCATGAGGTCGGAGCCGGGCGGCTGTCGCTTGACGTACCCGTAGATCCCCGCAGCGGTGACGAGGCCCAGGACACCCAGGGCCCACGCCCAATCGGTCAGTACGACGAGGTCGGTCATCGGATCGCTTTCCTCTGTTCCTCGTGCTGTTCGTTGTGAGAGGCTGCCGGAGACGCGCGGCGGCCCGAGGCCCCCGGCGCGTTCCCGAGACAGCGTCCTAGCGATTGAAGCGGTTCATAGCCGCCTCGATCCCCTCGGAAAGCCAGGCCTCCACGGCCTGGGTCAGCTCGGGCAGGAGTGCTACCACTTCCTCCTCGTCTTCGGCCGGCATGGGCGAGAGGACCCATTCAGCCAGGTCCTCTCCCTCGGGCTTCCGCCCGACGCCGATCCTGAGACGGGCATATCCGTCGGAGCGCAGCGCGCTCGACACCGACTTGAGACCGTTGTGCCCCCCGGGGCTCCCTCGTGGCCGGAACCGCACCCGGCCCACCTCGAGGGCCGCGTCGTCCACCACCACGAGGAGGTCCTCGGAGGAATCGAAGGCCTCAAGGTCCTGCAGAAACCGGAGCGCAGTTCCACTCCGGTTCATGTAGGTGCCGGGCTTGACCAGGCGGACCTGGTCGCCACCCACCACCCCTTCCGTCATCCACGCAGGACCGGCACGCCGGAAGGGACCGAAGTCCCAATCGTACGCCAGCCGGTCCACCACCCACCACCCGACGTTGTGCCGGGTGGCGTCGTACTCGGACCCGGGGTTCCCGAGCCCCACGATCACCCTCACGGAGACGCCGGCGCCGAGGCTCAGTCCTCTTCCGGCGCCTCTTCCTCTTCGCCGATGACTTCGGGCTCGGGCGCCTCACCAGGCTCCAGGGCCTCCTCTTCTTCTTCCTCTTCCTCCTCGACCACCGCACGCGGCGGCGCGACGACGCACACGGTGCGCTCGGGGTCGATGGTCACCGTCACGCCCTCGGGGAGCTCCATATCGGACACGTGGAACGAGTCGTCGATATCCAGACCCGTCACGTCCAGCTCGATGATCTCGGGGATGAGGGAGGGGATGCAGCGCACCGGCAGCTCGTGGATCACCTGCTCCAGCACGCCGCCATGCTGCTTCACACCCGCCGGCGTCCCCACCAGCTCCACGGGGACCTCCACCTGCACCGCCACACCCTTCTGGATCTGGAGGAAGTCCACGTGAACCAGCTCGTGGCGGTGGGGATGCGACTGGATCTCGCGCACCAGCGTCTGGCGGGCCTCCTTGTCGCCCTCCACCTCGAGCGCCACGATGGTGTTCTCCACGGAGATGGCCTGGAAGAGGTGCTCCGCCTCCATGGCGTCCACCGTGAGGTGCACCGTCTCCATGTCCCGACCGTAGAGGATGGCGGGGATACGTCCGTTGCGGCGCAGCTCCCGGGCCGCACCCTTGCCGGTGGCCTCGCGCCTCTCGGCCTTCAAGCTCTTGGTGATCGTCATCGTATCCTACCTGGGTCAGGGGCCGGGCAGTCGGCCCTCGTGTTGTGTCAATTCTCCGGAATGATCTCGAAGAGCTGGCTCACGGACTCGTTCGAGTGGATATGGTCGATGGCCTTGGCCAGAAGGTCGGCCACCGAGAGGATCCGCAGGCCGGGGAACCTCCGTTCCTCGGGCACGTGGATGGTATTCGTCACCACCATCTCTTCAAGGGGGGCCTCGGCCAGTCGCTCGGCCGCCGGCCCCGACAGCAGGGGGTGGGTGGCACACGCGTAGACCGCTTTGGCGCCCCGGTCCATGAGGGCGTGGACCGCGTTGGCCAGGGTGCCACCGGTGTCCACCATGTCGTCGGCCAGGAGGCACGTCTTGCCATCCACCTCGCCGACCACGTTGAGCACTTCCGCCACGTTGGCCGCAGGCCGCCGCTTGTCGATGATGGCCAGCGACGCACCCAGCCGCTTGGCGAAGCCCCGGGCCATCTTGGCCGAGCCCACGTCGGGCGCCACCACCACCGGGTCCGACAGGTTCAGGTCCCGGAAATACTTCGTCAGCACCGGCGCCGCGTAGAGGTGATCGACGGGGATGTCGAAGAAGCCCTGGATCTGATGTTGATGGAAGTCGATGGACACGACCCGGTCCGCACCGGCAGCCACGATGAGGTTGGCCACGAGCTTCGCACCGATGGCCACCCGGGGCTGGTCCTTGCGGTCTTGACGGCCGTATCCGAAGTACGGCACGACGGCCGTCACCCGAGCTGCCGACGCCCGCTTGGCCGCGTCGATGAGGAGCAGAAGCTCCATGACGTTGTCGGCCGGTGCCCCCGTGGGCTGGATGATGAAGACGTCCCGACCCCGGGCGTTGCGGTCGATCCTGACGAAGATCTCCCCGTCGGCGAAGTTGCGGATCGTCACACCGTCCGGTGACTTGCCGATCCGCTCCCCGATCTCGATGGCCAGGGGCTTGTTGGCCCGTCCGCTGAGAAGGAGAAGCGGTCCGCGTCTGAAGGTGTCGTCCATGGATTCGGAAGCTTCGAGCCTGGTAGGTGTACCGGCGTCCAGCGCGCGACTGCGATAGCCCGAAAACCTAGACAGGACGCGGCATAACGTCAACGTGTCGGGGTGGTCACGCGCAATGTGGTTTCCGACGTGAGCGTGCTCCTCCCCGAAATGTGGGCACTCAGCCGGACCCGATATCTGCCCGGATCCACGTCGGGGAGCGTCAGCGCCACGTGGCGAAGCACCGTCGTGGGATGATCCGGACCCGGCTCCTCCCAGGTCAGGGAGAGGGGACGCTCCCGGTCGGCCAGGCCCAGCCCCTCGGCGATGCGCCGGAAGAAGCCCTGTCCCGCCGCTTCCACCGAGAGCTCGTACGAGACGGTGGCGGGGACCCATCCGAGCCCGTTCATCTCCCACACCACACCGACGTCGATGCCGCTGGGAATCTCCGGCCGAATGAGCGCCCGTGCCGCTGCCTGCTCCAGCGAGCCAGGCTCCCCTCGCGTCGTGTCATCACGGACCAGGAGCAAGTCCGAGAGCGTGGCGACGTCCGGGGGCACGGTGTCGCGGCGCATCCCGGCCCTGTACCGTCCCGCCCGGCGGTCCGGAGGGCTCCACGCCTCCACCGAGACCACATACCTCCCGGCCGGCGCCTCCACCATCAGCACAACCGAGTCCCGGCCCTCCCGGATCCAACTCCGTCCCTGTCCATCCTCCTCCGTGGGGATGAGGAAGAGCCCTTCCCGTCTCGCCATCCCCGCCTGCTCCCCAGGCTCCATCCAAGGTCGCTCCCTCCCCTCCCGAGCCGCCTCCGTGGTGTCGGCGGGCACGTACGACGTCGCGACCACGGTGATCCGGTCGCCCCGCGGAAACGCCGCCACCTGGCCGTCGAGCGGAAGGATGAGAGGCGCATACGCAGGCGCATGAAGGCTGCGCGGCGCAAGGCGGTCCTTCCAGAACTCGTCCGCCGGCGCCTCGGAGGGAGCCTCGAGGGCCTTGCCCGACGGCATGTACTCGCGCCCCTCGGGATGCTGGTGCCCCACGACGACGGGGTCCTGTGAGATGTCCCATTGCCGCGTGGCCTCCCACCCAAGCTCCCAACCGAAGCGCACCAGAAGCTCGGTGAGGTCGCGCCCCCACGCGATGAGGTAGGGATTGAGGGCGTCGTCACGGATCACCGAGACCGTCCAGCGGGCGTAGTGCGCCGTCTTCCGGTCGTTGCCCGGCACAAGGTAGAGGGGATCGGCCAGGGTCCAGATGCGCTGCAGGGTACGCTTCAACTGAGCCTGTGCGGGAACCGGGCCCGCCCCGGAAGGCTCGGCCAGCTTCCCCTCTTCGGCATCTTCCAGGATGTCCGCTGCGTGGCCGTCCAGCTCCCGCTCCGGCTCCTTCCACTTCGACGCCTCCTCGGGGTCCATCCCCTCCAAGGCCCTTTCGAACGCTTGTTCGGCCTCCTCATACCTTCCCAGGCCGTGGAGCGCGAGGCCGCGCAGGGCGTCGCACCACCACGCCTCCGCGCCACCGCACCGATCCGCCGCGGCCAGGGCCGTGTCCCACTGTCCGGCCTCTCCCCGGTACCACACGCGCTGGCCCCGGATCCAACCGTCGCCGGGCACCAGGGCCTGTACCGAATCCAGGTAGCTCAGGAGACGGAACCGGGCCCGGATGATCGTCGAGTCCTCCGGCTCCGGCACCCAGTGCCCCTCGCTGAACCAGAGACAGAAGCGCCCCACGATCTCGTCGCAATCGCTTCCCCCCCCGGCCGAGGCCGTCTTGGGCAGGTGACGAACCCGGAAGCGCTCGAACCGGGCCTGTTCACGCCGGGCGCGGCCACGCACGTCGGCGGAATCCACGGGCTCGGACACGGCCGCCCCGCCCCGGGCCCGGACCTGGGCTCCAACCGGATCGCCGGCGAGCGCCGCGAGCAGGGTGAGGCCCGCCATCACGCGAGGGGCGTGAAGGATGGCGAAGCGGGAGATGCGGCGACGTGACGTCATGGCCTCTCGGCCTGTCCAGGAAAGGAGATTGCCCCGGGTGGATTCGAACCACCACCGCCGGTTCCAAAGACCGGTGTCCTGCCATTAGACGACGGGGCAAGAGCTTTCTTTCAGCCGGGTCCATCCTACCCGCGCCGAACGGGGGGTTCAACCCCCTGGGTCCCGCCGGTCAGGCGTCCCTTCCTCCTCGCGGGGATCACCGGGCACGGGGAGCGCCGTGAGGGTACGGGCGACCGGAGCAGGCCACCCCAGGGAGGTCTCGACCTCGTGAGACGCGCTGCCTGCGGCGTCCAGATCGTCGAAGAGGCCAAAGCAGGCGCCACCGCTCCCCGACAGGAGGGAGAAGCGCGCTCCCGCCCGTCGCATCGCCGCCAGCGATGCCCGCACGGGGGCGTGCTGCGCGGGGACCACCAGCTCGAAGTCGTTGGAGGCGACACGCGCCACCTCGCTCCACGCCCGAGGCCGCGGCGCCACGGTCCCGAAGCACGGGGCCTCTCCCGCCCCGCTCCCACGGACGCGGTCCAGCGCGGCATACGCCGCCGCCGTGGCGACGTGCACAGGGGGAAGGGCCAGCACCACGTGGGCCTCCGGGAGGGGCTCCAGCGCCTGGAGGCGCTCTCCCCTCCCCGTCCCCAGTGCCAGGGGGCTGCTCCCCAGGAAGAACGGCACGTCTGAGCCGAGGGATGCCCCCAGCTCCCGAAGGCGGTCGACCGAAACGGGCTCGCCCAGAAGGGCGTTGGCAGCGCGCAGCACGGCGGCGGCGTCGGAAGAGCCCCCCCCGAGACCGGCCCCGGCGGGGATGCGCTTTCGCAAGCGGACGTGCAGACCCTGTTCCTCCCCCGTCTCCCTCAACAACGCCAGGGCGGCGCGGTAGGCCAGGTTGTCTTCCGTGGGCCCCAGATCGGGCCCCTCCACCGAGAGGCTGACGCCCCCTTCGGCCCGGGTGACCACCACGTCGTCGCAGAGGTCCAGCGCCTGGAAGAGGGTTTCCAGATCGTGGAACCCGTCGGAGCGCGCCCCGAGGATCCTCAGGTAGAGGTTCACCTTGGCCGGCGCCCGGAGGGCGACGCTCCCCGTGTTCCTCATTCCAGCACCTCATCCGGGACGGAGAGCACGTGCTCCTGCTCGATGACCTCCTCCACCCGCTCCTCGGCGGCTCCCACCTCGCCCAGCGACAGGCCGAGGCGCCAGGCGTACCAGAAGCCGATGACGTTCACCGGAACCCATCCCCCGAACCAGTAGCCGAAGGCGAACGCGAGGGAGCGGGCCTCGTCCACGCCATACACCCCCGAGAGCGCGAACTCGGCCGCCGCGTGGAACGTCCCGATGAAGCCCGGCGCCGACGGGATGGCCACACCGAAGCCCACCACGGCCTGGGTGAACCACGCCGATACGAGTCCCGTGTGGATCCCGAACGCCATCATCCCCAGCCAGAAGGAGAGGCCGTTGAAGAGCCAGAACCCGGCGGTCCAGGCGAATCCGGCCAGGAGGAGCCGGGGGGACCGAAGCACCGCCACCGAGTCGAGCAGCGACCTGAACGCGTCCACCAGCGGACGGGCCACGTCGCCGGGGAGGAAGCGCCCGACCCACTCGGCGAGACGGACGAATGTGCCGGGCCAGAGGACCAGGGCGAACAGACCCACCACCATGAGGCCCACCAGGGTGATGCCGCCGCGGAACACCAGCTCCCCCACGCCGTGGGACAGGGCACCGTTGGCGGGGAACCCGGGCAGCATCACCGGGATCACCAGGAGGAGGAGTAGCACCACGCCGTCGAGGAAGCGCTCCACCACCAGGGAGCCGAACGCCGCGCCGGCCGACACGGTCTCCATGCGGCTGAGCGCGTACGCCCGCGCGAACTCGCCCACCCGGGCCGGGAGGACGTTGTTGGCCATGAAGCCGATGCATACCGAGGCGAAGCGCGAGCGCAGCCCCGTGTCGGGATTCACCGAGGCCAGGAGCACCTTCCAGCGGAGTGCACGGACCAGGAATCCCGCGGTGGTGATGGCGACGGCGGCCAGCAGCAGCCAGAGGTTCCCCTGGCGCATCTCCGCGACGATGGCCCCGAAGTCCACGCCGCGCAGCACCCACCACAGCGCCAGAATCGTGACGCTCAGGCCGACGAGGGTCTTTCCCCAGTGCTTCCTCACCGAGGCACCTGCCGTGCCCGACGGATGAGGGTGGCCATCTCGCGGACCGCTTCCTCCAGGCCCGTGAAGATGGCCCTGGAGACGATGCTGTGGCCGATGTTCAGCTCCTCGATGTCCTCGATGGCCGCCACCGGGGTCACGTTCTCGTAGGTCAGCCCGTGGCCTGCGTGCACCGCCAGACCGAGCGTTCGTGCCAGCGACGCACCCCGGGTGAGGCGGGTGACCTGCTCCTCCCGCTCCCGGCCGCGGGTGTTGGCATACTCCCCGGTGTGGAGCTCTACCGCGTCCGCGCCCAGATCCGCCGACGCGCGGATGGCGTCCTCGTCGGGGTCGATGAAGAGAGACGTGCGGATCCCTGCTCCCGAGAGCCGCCCCAGGGCCTCGCCGGTCGCCTTCCGCTGGACTGCGCCCGCCAGGTCCAGCCCTCCCTCGGTGGTGACCTCCTCGCGCTTCTCCGGGACCAGCGTCGCCTGCAGGGGGCGCCACGCACAGGCCAGCCCCACGATCTCCGACGTGGCGGCCATCTCCAGATTGACCAACGTGCGCACGGTGTCCATGAGGAGCTGGACGTCGCGGTCCTGGATGTGCCTGCGATCCTCCCGGAGATGGACGGTGATTCCCTGGGCGCCGGCCATCTCCACGAGAACGGCCGCCCGCACGGGGTCCGGCTCGTCGGTACGCCGCGCCTGACGCACCGTGGCCACATGATCGATGTTCACGTACAGCCGCATGTCGGTCATGCCGGGGCTCCCCATTCCTGGAACATGTCCGCCATCTCCCGTCTCGCCTCTTCGGGGATGGACGCCGCCGCGATCCGGACCAGCTCTCGTCCGAGGATCGAGTAGAGCTCCCGGTCCCGGGGGTCCATGGCACGCAGGTGGAGCCCCACGGTCTCCACGTCACCCCGGGAGATGGGACCCGTGACCGCGGCCTCCAGGCCGTGCTCCTCCACGTTGGCCAGCGTCCCCCGCACCAGGGGGA
>JASFRY010000017.1:0-19731 GCA_050114675.1 Gemmatimonadota bacterium
CAGCACTTCACGCCGATGGCACCGTAGGTGGTGAAGGCATGGATCTGCGCATAGTCGATGTCCGCACGGAGGGTGTGAAGGGGAACGCGCCCCTCGTTGTACCCCTCGGTGCGGGCGATCTCGGCGCCGCCCAGACGACCGGAGCACTGGATCTTGATCCCCTCGGCTCCCGCGCGGATGGCGGACTGCACGGCCCGCTTCATGGCACGGCGGAACGAGATGCGCTGCCGCAGCTGGTGGGCGACGTTCTCCGCCACCAGGTACGCCTCGACCTCGGGCCGCTTGATCTCCTCCACGTTCACGGAGATCTCCGAGTTGGTCAGAACGGCCAGCTCGTCTCGGAGCTTGTCCACCTCCGAACCGCGCTTGCCGATGACCACGCCGGGACGTGCCGTGTGGAGGGTGACCACGATCTTGCTGGGCTTCCGCTCGATGTCGATCTCGGCCAGGGCCGCATGCGAGAGGCGGCGGCGGAGATACTTTCGGATCGTCTCGTCCTCCTTGAGGAGGCGCGGGAAGTCACGCTCCGCATACCAGCGGGACTTCCAGTCCTTGACGATGCCGAGTCGGAACCCGTGAGGATGTGTCTTCTGTCCCATTGCCTAGGCGTCCTTGGTGTCCACCACGACGGTGATATGGCTGGTGCGATGACGGCGCGGCGCGGCGCGACCCTGTGCCGCGGCCCGCCAACGGCGAAGCGTGGGCCCCTCGTCCACGAAGCACTCGCGGATGAAGAGCTCGTCCACATCCACCGGACCTCCGTCCGACTCGTCCGCCTTCACCTGGGCATTTGCCACCGCCGAGCGGAGGGTCTTCCCCACCGGCTCCGCAGCGCTCTTCTTCGAGAACTGCAGGATGGCGTACGCCTCGTTCACCGACTTGCCCCGGATCTGGTCCACGACGAGCCGCACCTTCCGGGGGCTCATGCGGACGTGACGGGCAATCGCTCTCGCTTGCATGGCTCGCTCCACCCTACTTGGCCTTGGCCCGCTTGTCGGCCAGCTTGCCGCCGTGTCCCCGGAAGAGGCGGGTCGGCGCGAACTCGCCGAGCTTGTGACCCACCATGTTCTCGGTGATGTACACGGGGATGAACTTGTTGCCGTTGTGCACGGCCACCGTGTGACCGACGAACTCCGGGGAGATCGTGGAGGCACGGGCCCACGTCTTGACCACCTTCTTCTCACCGCGGGAGTTCATGGACTCCACACGCAGGAGGAGGCGATCATCGATGAAGGGCCCCTTCTTTACACTCCGTGGCATCTCTCAGACCTCAGCTCGAGCCTTAAGACTTCGTGGACTTGCCGCGCTTGCGGCCACGCACGATGTACTTGCTGGATTCCTTCTTGTGCTTGCGCGTCTTCTTGCCCTCGGGCTTGCCCCAGGGCGACACCGGGGGACGCCCACCGGACGACCGTCCCTCACCGCCGCCGAGGGGGTGGTCCACCGGGTTCATGGCCACGCCGCGGACCTTGGGACGACGGCCCCGCCAGCGAGCCGCACCAGCCTTGCCCAGCACCGTCAGCTCGTGGTCGCCGTTGCCCACCTCGCCCACCGTGGCCAGGCAGTTCTTCCGCACCCGCCGCACCTCCGTGGAGGGGAGGCGGAGCGTCACGAAGTCGCCTTCCTTGGCCATGATGGAGACGCTGGACCCCGCCGAGCGAGCCATCTGGGCGCCCTTGCCCGGCTTGAGCTCCACGTTGTGCACCGAGGTGCCCAGCGGGATGAGCTCCAGAGGCAGCGCCGAGCCGATACGAACGTCGGCCTGGGGCCCGGACATGACCTGATCGCCCACGTTCAGGCCCTTGGGGTGGATGATGTAGCGCTTCTCCCCATCGGCGTACGTGATGAGCGCGATGTTCGCCGACCGGTTCGGATCGTACTCGATCTCCGAGACCACGCCGGGAATCCCGTGCTTGTCGCGCTTGAAGTCGATGCGGCGGTACTTGCGCTTGTGGCCTCCGCCCCGGCGGCGGACGGTGATGCGGCCGTGGTGGTTGCGTCCGCCCTTCTCCGCCAGCGACTCGGTGAGGGAGCGCTCCGGGCCCTTCCGCGTGATGACCTCGTTCTCGAGGCTCGACCGGAAGCGCGTGCCCGGCGTCATGGCCTTGAATTTCTTGATACCCATGGTCAACCGACCTCGTAGAGCTCGATGTGCTCACCGTCGGCGAGCTGCACGATGGCTTTCTTGAAGGACGAGCGCCGGCCCTTGGTCCAGTTCTTGGCCATCTGGCCCAGGAAGGAGCGGCGGGCCTTGCCCGGATAGCGCATGGTGCGGACGTCCATGACCGTGACGTCCCACAGGCGCTCCACCGCGTGCCCGATCTCGATCTTGTTGGCGTCCTCGGCCACGATGAACGTGTAGAGGCTCTCCTTCTCCATCTGCTCGGCCGTCTTCTCCGTCACCACCGGCGAGATGATCACGTCCTGGGGCTCACGCATCGTCGCCCTCCTCGGCCTCGGCCGCGGTCGCCGCCTCGCCCAGATGGTCCAGGGCGCTGCGCTCGATGAGCACCGTGTGGGCCCACAGCACGTCGTAGACCGACTCGTCGCCGAAGGGCCGCACCATGACCCGCTGCTCGTTCCGGGCCGACAGGTAGACCGTGTCGTTCTTCCCGTCGGTGAGGATCAGTACCTTGCCGCCCACCTCGATGGCGTTCAGGAAGCCCATGAGCTCACGGGTCTTGGGCTTCTCCATGGACGGAACGTCCACCAGGACCACCCGGTCGTTCTCGGCCCGGTCGTTCAGCGCGGAGCGCCGAGCCAGGGCCTTGACCTTCCGGGGGACCCGCTGCCGCCAGGAGTGGGGGATGGGCGGGAAGGCACGACCGCCGCCCTCCCACTGCACCGCCCGGATGGTGCCCTGGCGGGCCCGGCCGGTCCCCTTCTGACGCCAGGGCTTGCTGCTTCCGCCGGCCACGGCCGCGCGGTTCTTCGCCGCCGCCGTGCCCTGCCGCTGGTTGGCGAGATACGCCTTCACCACCTGGTGCATGGCGTTCTCGTTCACGACGCCGTCGAAGAGGACGTCGGGCAGCGCCCGCGCCTTCCCCTTCTTGCCGTCGGCCTTGTAGTAGCGCGCCTTATACATGGCTCACTTCGAAATCAGAACGTAGCCGTCACGGGCGCCGGGAACGCCGCCCTTCACGAATAGCAGGTTGCGCTCGGAATCGACACGAACGACCTGGATATTTCGAATGCTGGTACGGGTGCCGCCCATGCGACCCGGGAGCTTCTTCCCCTTGATGACGCGGGAAGGATCGGTGCCGGGGCCGATGGAACCCGGGTTGCGCGACATGGGATGTCCATGTCCGCCCGGGCGCCCGGTGAATCCATGGCGCTTGACCACGCCCTGGAAGCCCCGGCCCTTGCTCTGACCGGTAACCTTCACCCGGTCGCCGGCCTCGAACTGCTCCACGGTGAGCTCCTGGCCCACCTCGTACTCCTCGTCGTCTCTCAGACGGAAGTCCCGCAAGATGCTGGGCGCCGCCTCCAGACCTGCCTTGGCGGCATGCCCCACCTCGGCCCGGGTGGCCCGATTCGCCTTCCGGGCGCCGAAGCCGAGCTGGACCGCGCGGGTCCCGTTCCCATCGAGGGACTTCACCTGAACGACCGGACATGGACCGGCTTCGATGACGGTAACGGGGACCTGAACCCCCTCCTCATCGAAGATCCGCGTCATGCCGACCTTTCTTCCGATCAATCCGGGCATCTCCGGAGTTCCTCCGTCAGTCGACCTTGATCTCGACGTCGACACCCGCCGGGAGATCCAGCTTGGTCAACGCGTCGATCGTCTGCGGGCGGCTGTCCACGATGTCGATCAGCCGCTTGTGCGTCCGAAGCTCGAACTGCTCCCGACTCTTCTTGTCCACGTGGGGAGAGCGGAGCACCGTCCAGCGCTGGCGACGCGTCGGCAGGGGGATGGGCCCCCGCACCGTCGCGCCCGTCTTTTGCGCCGTGCGCACGATGTCTGCGGCGGTCTGATCGACCACCCAGTGGTCGAACGCCTTCAGTCGGATTCGGATTCTCTC
Organism: Gemmatimonadota bacterium; assembly: GCA_050114675.1. GTDB lineage: Bacteria > Gemmatimonadota > Gemmatimonadetes > Longimicrobiales > Gaopeijiaceae > SZUA-318. Next base: position 4,026 of record JASFRY010000017.1, read on the forward strand.
TGCCATTCTCTTTCTGGCCTGTGTGAGCGACCGCCGTGCGGACGCTGTGTGACCCGGGCTAACGGGCCGCGAGAAGCGTCGCGGGGTCCCCCGTCTGCAGGGGAGACCCCACGAAGCTTCCCTTCCACTACTCGATGATCTCCGTCACCACGCCCGCACCCACCGTGCGCCCACCCTCGCGGATGGCGAACCGCAGCTCCTTCTCCATGGCGATGGGCGTGATGAGCTCCACCTCCATCTGCACGTTGTCGCCGGGCATCACCATCTCGACGCCCGCCGGCAGGTGGGCCGCACCGGTCACGTCGGTGGTGCGGAAGTAGAACTGGGGACGGTAGTTGTTGAAGAACGGCGTGTGGCGGCCGCCCTCTTCCTTCGTGAGGACGTAGACCTCGGCCTTGAACTTCGTGTGCGGGGTCACCGTGCCGGGCTTGGCCAGCACCTGACCGCGCTCGATCTCGTCCTTGCCGACGCCACGGAGGAGGAGGCCCACGTTGTCGCCGGCCACGCCCTCGTCCAGCAGCTTGCGGAACATCTCCACGCCGGTCACCACCGTCTTGCGGCCGGCGCCGAAGCCCACCAGCTCGACTTCCTCACCGACCTTGATGGCGCCGCGCTCGATCCGGCCCGTGGCCACAGTGCCGCGGCCCGTGATGGAGAAGACGTCCTCCACCGGCATGAGGAACGGCTTGTCCGTCTCACGCACCGGCTCGGGAACGTAGGTGTCGAGGGCGCTCATGAGCTCCTCGATCTTCTCCACCCACTGGGGGTCGCCTTCGATTGCCTTGAGGGCCGAGCCCCGGATGATGGGCGTGTCGTCGCCGGGGAAGTTGTACTGGCTCAGGAGGTCACGGACCTCCAGCTCCACCAGCTCCAGCAGCTCCTCGTCGTCCGCCAGGTCGCACTTGTTCAGGAAGACGACGATGTGGGGCACGTTCACCTGATACGCGAGCAGGATGTGCTCACGCGTCTGGGGCATGGGCCCGTCGGTGGCGTCGACCACGAGAATCGCACCGTCCATCTGCGCCGCACCCGTGATCATGTTCTTCACGTAGTCGGCGTGGCCGGGGCAGTCGACGTGGGCGTAGTGCCGGTTCTCGGACTCGTACTCCACGTGGCTCGTCGCGATGGTGAGGATCTTGGAGGAATCGCGGCGACCCTGCGCCTCCGATGCCTTCGCCACCTCGTCATACGAGACGTACTTGGTGGAATACCCCTTGTCGTTCGACACCTTCGTCAGGGCCGCGGTCAGCGTCGTCTTCCCGTGGTCCACGTGGCCGATGGTGCCAACGTTCACGTGCGGCTTCGTCCGCTCGAACTTCGCCTTGGCCATGGCTCGTCCTTACTCGATCGTCGTTCTGAGGGTGGTCGTGCTACTCAGTTGGACCCGTTGGCGGCCATGATCTCGTCCGCCTTCGCCTTCGGGACCTCTTCGTAGTGGGCAAACTGCATGGTATAGACGGCCCGCCCCTGACTCAGGGATCGCAGGGTCGTCGAATACCCGAACATCTCGCCGAGGGGAACCGAGGCGCCGATGACGCGGGCGCCCGCCCGCTCGGTCATGCCCCCCACCCGGCCGCGCCGGGAGGAGAGGTCGCCGATGAGGTCACCCATGTACTCTGCCGGGGTGACGACCTCGACATCCATCACGGGCTCCAGAAGAACCGGCTTGGCCTTCCGGATGGCATCCTTGATGGCCATGGACCCGGCGATCTTGAACGCCATCTCGCTGGAGTCCACGTCGTGGTAGGAGCCGTCCACCAGCTCCACCTTCACGTCGATGACGGGATATCCGGCCAGGACGCCGTTCTCCAGCGCCTCCCGGATCCCCTGCTCCACCGGGCTGATGTACTCCCGGGGGATCACACCGCCGACGATCTTGTCCTCGAAGAGGAAGCCGCTGCCCGGCTCACCCGGCTCGACGTTGATGACCACGTGCCCGTACTGGCCGCGGCCACCCGTCTGACGGACGAACTTGCCTTCGACCTTCTCTGCGCGCTGACGGATCGTCTCGCGGTACGCCACCTGGGGCCGACCCACGTTGGCCTCCACGCCGAACTCCCGGCGCAGCCGGTCCACGATGATCTCCAGGTGAAGCTCGCCCATGCCGGCGATGATCGTCTGCCCCGTCTCCTGGTCCGTGTGGACCCGGAACGTGGGATCCTCATCCGCCAGCTTGGACAGGCCGTTGCCGAGCTTGTCCTGGTCCGCCTTGGTCTTGGGCTCGATGGCCACGGCGATGACCGGCTCGGGGAACTTCATGGCCTCCAGGATGATGGGGGCGTCCTCCACGCACAGCGTGTCGCCCGTCTTCACGTCCTTGAGGCCGATGGCGGCGGCGATGTCGCCGGCGTACACCTCTTCGCGCTCCTCCCGCTTGTTGGCGTGCATCTGGAGGATGCGCCCCACGCGCTCGCGCTTCTCCTTCGTGGCGTTGTGCACGTAGCTCCCCGCCTTCAGCGAGCCCGAGTAGACCCGGAAGAAGGTGAGCTTACCCACGTAGGGGTCGGTGGCGATCTTGAACGCCAGCGCCGAGAAGGGGGCGTCGTCCGACGGCTCCCGGGTGTCGTGGGTCTCGTCGTGGTGCGGCAGGTGCCCCTGGATGGGAGGCACCTCCACCGGCGAGGGCAGGTAGTCGATGACACCGTCCAGAAGCGCCTGGACGCCCTTGTTCTTGAACGCCGAGCCGCAGAAGACCGGGAAGATCATACCCTTGATGGTGGCAGCCCGGATGGCGTGACGGAGCTCGTCGTTGGTGAGCTCCTCACCGCTCAGGTACTTCTCGATGAGCTCGTCGTCGTGCTCCACGGCGGCCTCGAGGAGGTTGTGGCGCAGCTCCTCCACGGCCTCCTTCTGGGCGTCCGGAATCTCGACCTCGGTGAACTTGGAGCCGAGCTCGTCCTCGAAGACGATGGCCTTCTGCTCAACCACGTCGATGATGCCCGTGAAGAGCTCGCCCTCGCCCATGGGGTACTGGACCGGGTGGGCGTTGGCGCCCAGCCGATCCTTCATCATGTCCACGACGCGCATGAAGTCGGCGCCGACGCGGTCCATCTTGTTGACGAAGGCGATGCGCGGCACGCCGTAGCGGTCCGCCTGACGCCACACCGTCTCCGACTGGGGCTCCACGCCACCCACGGCGCAGAACACCGCCACCGAGCCGTCCAGCACCCGCAAGGACCGCTCCACCTCGGCGGTGAAGTCCACGTGCCCGGGGGTGTCGATGATGTTGATGCGGTACTCGGTGTCCCGCCGATTCCAGAAGCAGGTGGTGGCGGCGGAGGTGATGGTGATGCCCCGCTCCTGCTCCTGCTCCATCCAGTCCATGGTGGCAGCGCCTTCGTGGACCTCGCCCATCTTGTGCACCCGCCCCGTGTAGAAGAGGATGCGCTCGGTGGTCGTGGTCTTCCCGGCATCGATATGCGCCATGATGCCGATGTTCCGGAGCTGCGGCAGTGGCGTGATCCTGGGCATCTATCAGGTCCTTCTCGTGTTCCTCAGAGGGTCTGTCCAGTCGGGACGACCGGCGAAAAAAATGAGCGCGGCCTTTGCCGCTGCGGCTCCTGGACTGGCAGCTCGCAACTGTCCGCGCTCACCGTGACCGGAGAGGGCCCGCAGGCCATCGCGCGTCCCGAATTGTGGTTCCTGCCCCCCCTCCCACGGGGGGCACCCGTTACTACCAGCGATAGTGGGCGAACGCCTTGTTCGCTTCCGCCATGCGGTGGGTGTCTTCCTTCTTCTTGATCGTCGAACCTTCACCGCGGCTCGCCGCGAGGAGCTCCCCCGCCAGGCGTTCCGCCATGCTCTTCTCGGACCGCCCACGGGCGAACCCGATGAGCCAGCGCGTGGCAAGCGCGGACCGACGCTCCGGCCGCACTTCGATGGGTACCTGGTAGGTGGCACCCCCGACCCGCCGGCTCTTCACCTCCAGCGCGGGCTTGGCGTTGTTCAGCGCCTGCTGGAAGACATTGATCCCGGGCTGCCCGGAGCGCTGCTCCAGGAGCTCCATGGCTTCGTAGAAGATGGCCTCCGCCGTGGACTTCTTGCCGTCCACCATCAGGCAATTGATGAATTTGGCCACGGACTGCGACTCGAAGCGCGGGTCCATGACACTTTCCCTGTGGATCGCACGGGAACGACGGCTCATCGTCTACTCGCCTTACCTGGGCCGCTTGGCCCCATACTTGGAACGTCCCTGCCGACGATCGTCGACCCCGGACGCGTCCAACGTTCCACGGATGATGTGGTACCGAACGCCCGGAAGGTCCTTCACACGACCGCCCCGGATGAGCACGATGGAGTGCTCCTGGAGGTTGTGCCCCTCCCCCGGGATGTAGGCAGTGACCTCGTAGCCGTTGGTCAGCCGCACACGGGCCACCTTCCGGAGCGCCGAGTTCGGCTTCTTCGGGGTAGTCGTGTACACGCGCGTGCAGACACCCCGCTTCTGCGGGTTCTTCTGAAGCGCCGGCGCCTTGTTCTTCTTCGAGACGGCCTGGCGGCCCTTCCGCACGAGCTGACTGATGGTCGGCATATTCTTCTTCGCGTGAAAAAAACGCGCCCGAGAACACCGTTGTCGCGGCGCGCTGTCGTGGATGCCCGCGTGGGCGATCCGACAGAGCATGGAAAGGTAGACGAGCGTCCGGGGGGTGTCAACGGGTTCGTGCCCGTCCCAGCGTGCTTTCCGGACCTTTCGACTTCCCTCCGGAGGAGTCGATGAGCCCGCAGGCGCTACGGTGGCCCCGCCGGGCCGCTCCTCCCCTCCGGTCCGCAGCGGCATCGCCTTCTCGGTCGGACGCGGCAGCCACGTCCATCACGCATCCGACCGGCTCCCTCGCCGGACGCCTCGTGGCACGAGATCACAGGAAGGCGAAAGGGGGTGTCCCGCAGCGGGACACCCCCTTCCACGTCCCCGGTGGACGCGACGCTACTGGTCGTCGTCCCTGCTCAGGTCGAGCTCGGTGTCGCCACCGATGCCCAGGCCGGCCAGCACCTCGGTCTCCGCGGACAGAGGAAGGATCTCCTCGTCGTAGAAGGACTGCTCCACCATGAACTCCACGTTCTGGTACCGGTGTATGCCGGTCCCGGCCGGGATCAGGTGCCCGATGATGATGTTCTCCTTCAGGCCCTTGAGGTCGTCCCTGGCACCGCGCACGGCGGCGTCGGTGAGCACCCTCGTGGTCTCCTGGAAGGAGGCCGCGGAGATGAAGGACTCGGTGGTGAGGCTGGCCTTCGTGATGCCCAGCAGGAGGGGCTCGGAGCGTGCCGGCTTCTTGCCCTCCATGATGGCCGCCTGGTTGGTCTCGCGGAACTCCACGCGATCCACGTTTTCGCCCTCCAGCAGATCCGTCTCCCCGGCGTCGGTGATGCGCACCTTCTGGAGCATCTGGCGCACGATGACGCCGATGTGCTTGTCGTTGATCTTCACGCCCTGCAGTCGGTACACCTCCTGGATCTCGTTGAGGAGGTACTCCTGCACCGCCCGGGGCCCCTTGATCCGCAGGATGTCGTGCGGGTTGATCGGACCCTCCGACAGCCGGTCACCGGCCCGCACCTGGTCGCCCTCGTGGACGCGCATGTGCTTACCCACGGGCACGTCGTACGTCCGGGACGGTCCCTGCTCGGGCGTGACGTGCACCTCGCGCTTGCCACGCTTGATGTCGCCGAAGCTGATGACCCCGTCGATCTCGGTGATGACCGCCGGGTCCTTGGGACGCCGGGCCTCGAAGAGCTCGGCAACCCGGGGCAGACCGCCGGTGATGTCGCGGGTCTTGTAGACCTCGCGGCTGATCTTCGCCAGCGTGTCGCCGGGCGCCACCTTGTCGCCATCCCGCACGGTGAGCTGCGCGCCCACGGGGATGATGAACTCCTTGAGCTTCTCGGCCTTCTTGGTGTCCTTCCGCAGCAGGATCGTCGGGTGGAGCTTCTTGTCCCGGTCCTCGATGATGGTCATCTGACGACGGCCCGTGGACTCGTCCAGCTCCTCACGCATCGTCACTTCCTCGACGATGTCCTGGAACTGGACCACACCCTCCGCGTCGGCCACGATGGGCTCGGAATAGGGATCCCAGCTGAACAGCAGGTCCCCGGACTCGATCTCCTGGTCCTTCTCCACGGCCAGCGTGGCGCCGTAGGGCACCGACAGGCGGCTGCGGATCTGGCCCTCCTTGGTGCGCAGGATGATCTGACCCTCGCGCGACGTGACGATCCGCTCCTCGTTGGGCGTCTCCACCGTGGTCACGCGCTCCAGGCCCACCACGCCGTCGATCTTGGACTTCCTCTGGGTGGTGGCGGCGATGCGGGACGCGGTACCACCGATGTGGAAGGTCCGCAGCGTGAGCTGGGTGCCGGGCTCGCCGATGGACTGGGCGGCCAGGATACCCACGGCCTCCCCGATGTCCACCTCCTTCATGGTGGCCAGGTTCCGGCCGTAACACGACCGGCACACGCCGCGCTTGGACTCGCAGGTGAGGACCGAGCGGATCTTCACCATCTGGATGCCCGCATCCTCCACGTCTTCGGCGGCGTCCTCGTCGATGAGGGTGCCAGCCTCGACCAGGAGCTCCCCGTCGATGGGATCGTAGACGTCCTCGAGGGCCACGTTGCCCACGATGCGGTCGGCCAACGGCTCGATGATGTCCTCGCCCTCCTTCAGGGCGGTCATCTCCAGACCCAGGATGGTGCCGCAGTCCTCCTGCGTGATGACCACGTCCTGGGCCACGTCCACCAGACGGCGCGTCAGGTAGCCGGCGTCGGCCGTCTTGAGCGCCGTGTCGGCCAGACCCTTCCGGGCCCCGTGGGTGGAGATGAAGTACTCCACCACCGTGAGCCCCTCGCGGAAGTTGGACTTGATGGGGCTCTCGATGATCTCGCCGATGCCACCGGTGAGCTTCTTCTGGGGCTTGGCCATGAGGCCGCGCATCCCGGCGAGCTGACGCATCTGGTCCCGGTTACCCCGGGCGCCGGACGTCATCATCATGTACACCGGGTTGAAGCCGCCCTTGGAGCGCTCGAGGTGGCGCACCATGGCGTCGGCCACGTCGTTGTTGGCGTGGGTCCAGGTGTCGATGACCTTGTTGTACCGCTCACCGTTGGAGATGACGCCGCCGGCGTAGGCGCGCTGGAAGCGACCCACCTGCTCGTCGGCGTCGGCCAGGATCTCGGCCTTCTCACCCGGCACCTCCAGGTCCTCGATGCCCACGCTGACGCCGCCCATGGTGGCGTAGCGGAAGCCGAAGTCCTTGAGGGCGTCCAGGAACGCCGTGGTCTTGCCCAGCCCCACGTGGGTGAAGCACTCGAAGACCAGGTCGCCCAGCTCCTTCTTCCCGAAGGTCCGGTTGAGGTATCCCAGCTCGTCGGGCACGATGGAGTTGAACAGCACGCGGCCTGCGGTGGTCCGCATCCACTTGCCGATGGTCTCGCCTTCCTCGTTGGTGGCGTTGGCGAACCAGTGCCAGACGGGCGTGTGGAACTGGACCTGGTCCAGCGCCATTGCCGCCTCGACCTGCCCGTACGACGAGAAGTGGGGCGCGTCCTTGAACAGGACGTCCAGCGCCTCCTCGGCCTTCTGCCGGCGGCTCTTGGCCACCTTCGGATCGTTCGCCGTGCGCTCCAGGTCGCTGATCTCCAGCCCCGGGTTGGTCAGGTAGTACGACCCGATGACCATGTCCTGGGTCGGCGCAGCCACCGGCCGGCCGTTGGAGGGCAGCAGGATGTTGTTGGACGACAGCATGAGGACACGTGCCTCGAGCTGTGCCTCGAAGGACAGCGGCACGTGGACCGCCATCTGGTCGCCGTCGAAGTCGGCATTGAACGCGCCGCACACCAACGGGTGCAGCCGGATGGCCTTCCCCTCGACCAGCACCGGCTCGAAGGCCTGGATGCCCAGCCGGTGCAGCGTCGGCGCCCGGTTCAGCAGCACCGGGTGGTCCTTGATGATGTCCTCCAGGACCTCGTAGACCTTGGGATCCTCACGCTCGACGATCTTCTTGGCCCGCTTCACCGTCTCGGCTTCGCCCCGCTTCTCCAACTCGTGGATGATGAAGGGCTTGAAGAGCTCCACGGCCATGGCCTTGGGCAGGCCGCACTGGTGGAGCTTGAGCTCCGGGCCCACCACGATGACCGACCGGCCCGAGTAGTCCACTCGTTTGCCCAGCAGGTTCTGCCGGAACCGGCCCTGCTTGCCCTTGAGCATGTCGCTCAGGGACTTGAGGGGACGCTTGCCGCGGCCCCGGATGGCCTTGGAACGCCGGCCGTTGTCGAAGAGGGCGTCCACTGCCTCCTGGAGCATGCGCTTCTCGTTGCGGAGGATGACCTCCGGCGCACGCATCTCGATGAGCTTCTTGAGGCGGTTGTTCCGGTTGATGACCCGGCGGTACAGGTCGTTGAGGTCGGAGGTCGCGAAGCGGCCGCCGTCCAGGGGCACCAGAGGACGCAGGTCCGGCGGAATCACCGGGACCACGTCCAGGATCATCCACTCGGGCCTGTTGCGGTCGTCGGGGTTGGTGCCCGAGTTGCGCAGGGCGTCCACCACCTTGAGTCGCTTCAGCTTCTTCTTCTTGCGGTGCTGGGACGTCTCGGTGGCGATCTCCACCCGCAGCCAGTCGGCCAGCCGATCCAGGCCGCGGCCGTCGGCGTTCCGGTCGTGGATCTTCCGCTCCGGGGAGTCGAGCATACGCAGGAGCGTCCGCACCGCCTCGGCCCCGATCTCGGCCTTGAAGGTTTCGTCGCCCTCGTCGCGGGCCTTCACCCGCAGGTCGTAATACTCGTCCTCGTCCAGCAGCTCCTGGAACTTGACGTCCTGCTTGCCCGGGTTCGTCACCACGTACGCCGCGTAGTAGATGACCTTCTCCAGGTCACGCAGCGTCATGCCCATGAGGTAGCCGAGCTGGCTCGGCAGCGTCTTGAAGAACCAGATGTGCGCCACCGGCACGGCCAGCTCGATGTGGCCCATGCGCTCCCGGCGCACCTTGGACAGCGTGACCTCCACGCCGCATCGGTCGCAGACGTGCCCACGGAAGCGGATCCGCTTGAACTTCCCGCAGTGGCACTCCCAGTCCTTCACGGGACCGAAGATGCGCTCGCAGAACAGGCCGTCCCGCTCGGGCTTGAACGATCGGTAGTTGATGGTCTCGGGCTTGGTGACTTCGCCGAACGACCAACCCCGGATCTCCTCCGGTGAAGCGAGCTTCACCTGGATGAAGTCGAAGTCGGCGCTCCGCTGTTCACGGGTCCTGGGAAAATCGATCATGTCGCTTACTCTTCCTCGCCCAGAGTCACGGAAAGCCCGAGAGCCTGAAGCTCCTTAACCAACACGTTGAACGACTCGGGAATCCCCGGCTGTGGCAGGTTGTCGCCCTTGACGATGGCCTCGTAGACCTTCGAGCGACCCTGCACGTCGTCCGACTTCACGGTGAGGATCTCCTGGAGGGTGTGCGCCGCACCGTAGGCCTCCAGGGCCCACACCTCCATCTCCCCGAAGCGCTGCCCGCCGAACTGGGCCTTACCGGCCAGCGGCTGCTGCGTGACCAGGGAGTACGGCCCGATGGAGCGGGCGTGGATCTTGTCGTCCACCAGGTGGCTCAGCTTGAGCATGTAGATGGCGCCCACCGTGATGGGGAAGTCGAAGCGACGGCCGCTCCGCCCGTCGCGCAGCCAGATCTTGCCGTTGGGCAGGAGCTCGGCATCGGCCAGGAGCTCCAGCACCGCTTCGTCCAGCCCCGACTTCACGCTCTTGCGGCCCTTGAGCTTCTGGACCGCCGGGAAGACGTCAGCCAGCTTCCCGCCCCGCTGCTCGGCGATCTCCTCGCCGGCCGCCAGGATGAAGTCCACCAGCCCGTCGAAGAGCTTCTGCTGCTGCTTCGACAGATCCATGGAGAGGTAGGCGTCCAGGGACTGGCCGATCCCGACGCTCGTATGCGCCTCGGCCAGCGTCCCGCCGTTGCCGTTGGCCTTCCCGTTGCCGTTGCCGCTCCCGTTGCTTCCGGCGGTCATGACCACCGGCAGCTGGCTGGCCGCGGCGATGAGGCTCTCGATCTCCTCCACGCCGGCGGGGAACTCGGCCTTGACACCCTTGGCGCCCCGCAGCCACCGGAGCCCGGCAAGCTTCAATAGCGAGCCGATCTCGTTTTCGGTGGCGCCCTGGAAGACCGGCGTCTTGGCCTCGAAGCCCAGGCACCGGGCGGCCCACCCCAGGTGGGTCTCCAGGATCTGCCCCACGTTCATGCGCGACGGCACGCCCAGGGGATTCAGGGCGATCTCCACCGGCGTCCCGTCGGGGAGGAACGGCATGTCCTCCTCCGGCGCGATGCGCGCAATGATGCCCTTGTTCCCGTGGCGTCCCGCCATCTTGTCGCCCACGGAGATCTTCCGCTTCTCGGCGACGTAGACCTTCACCAGCTGGACCACACCCGGGGGCAGCTCGTCGGGCTGGAAGACCTTGTCGATCTGCTCCTCGGTCTTCTCCCGGACGCGCTGGATCCGCCGCTGCGCCTCGTCCACCACCCGGCGGATGCGCTCGTTGGCGTCCTTGTTGACCACCTTGAGCGTGGCCAGGTCCATCTTGTTGAACTTCAGCTCGTCGACGATCTCCTTGGTGAGCTTCGTGCCCTCGTCCAGCAGCGGCTGCACCGTACCCTTCTTCAGGCACAGGGAGACGGTCTGCCGCTGAAGGATGTCCCGGAGCTCCTCGTCGCGCGCCTCGGAGATCCGCTGGATCTCCTCGCGCTCCAGGTTCCGGAAGTCACCGATCTTGGACCCGTGCTCCTTCTCGAGGAGGGGGTCGTCGATGCGGCGGCTGAAGATCTTGACGTCGATGACGGTGCCGGACATGCCCGGCGAGACCCTCAGCGACGAGTCCTTCACGTCCTTGGCCTTCTCGCCGAAGATGGCGGTGAGGAGCTTCTCCTCCGGGCTCAGCTCGGTCTCACCCTTGGGGGTGATCTTCCCCACCAGGATGTCGCCGCTCTTCACCCGGGCACCGATGCGCACGATGCCCCGCTCGTCCAGGTCGACGAGGCTCTCCTCGGCGACGTTGGGGATCTCGCGAGTGATCTCCTCCATCCCCCGCTTGGTGTCGCGGACGTGGAGCTCCAGCTCCTGGATATGGATGGAGGTGAAGACGTCGTCCTTCACCAGCTTCTCGCTGATGACGATGGCGTCCTCGTAGTTGTAGCCGTACCACGGCATGAAGGCCACGAGCACGTTGCGGCCCAGGGCCAGCTCGCCGTTGTCGGTGCTGGGACCGTCGGCGATGATGTCGCCGGGCTTCACCTCTTCGCCCAGCTTGACCAGCGGTCGCTGGTTGATGGCGGTGTCCTGGTTGGTGCGCCAGTACTTCTTCAGGCGGTACCGGTCGAACTGTGCCAGCTTGGCCAGAGGCTGATCCGCCGAACCCGGCTTCACGGTCCCCGTGTCCACCACGATCTCGTCGGCGGTGACGTGCACCACCTTGCCGCCCCGGCGCGCCGTGATCACGGCACCCGAGTCGGTGGCCACCTTCCCCTCGAGACCGGTCCCCACCAGGGGTGCGTCGGTATAGAGGAGCGGCACGGCCTGCCGCTGCATGTTCGAGCCCATGAGGGCCCGGTTGGCGTCGTCGTGCTCCAGGAAGGGAATCATGGCCGCGGCCACGGACACGAGCTGGTCCGGCGCCACGTCCATGTAGTCGATATCCTCGGGACGCAGGAGGGGGAAGTCACCCCGCTCGCGGCACAGGACGAACTCGTTCTTGAAGGAGCCGTCCTCCTCGAGAGGCGCGTTGGCCTGGGCGATCCGTGCCTCCTCCTCCTCGTTGGCGCTCAGCCACTCGATCTTGCTCGTGACCTTCCCCTTCTTCACCACGCGATAGGGGGTCTCGATGAAGCCCAGCTCGTTGATCCGCGAATAGCAGGTCAGCGAGGTGATGAGGCCGATGTTGGGACCCTCCGGCGTCTCGATGGGGCACATCCGCCCGTAGTGCGAATAGTGCACGTCGCGGACCTCGAAGCCCGCGCGCTCCCGGGTGAGCCCGCCCGGCCCCAGCGCCGACAGCCTGCGCTTGTGGGTCATCTCCGCCAGAGGATTCGTCTGATCCATGAACTGGCTGAGCTGGCTCGACCCGAAGAACGCCTGGATGACCGCGGACACCGTACGGGCGTTCACCAGGTCGTCGATGTTGATCTTCTCCGGGTCCGTGTTGATGGACATGCGCTCCTTCACGAGGCGCGCCATCCGGGAGAGACCCACGGAGAACTGGTTGGCGATGAGCTCGCCCACCGTGCGGATGCGGCGGTTGCCCAGGTGGTCGATGTCGTCGGTGTAGCCGCGGCCCTCATTCAGGTCGATGAGATGCCGTACGATGGCGACGAAGTCCTCCTTGGTGAGCACCGTGGTGCCCCGCGTCACACCCACGCCCAGGCGCTGGTTGATCTTGTAGCGGCCCACACGGCCCAGATCGTAGCGCTTGGGGTTGAAGAAGACCCGATCCAGCGCCGTGCGCGCCGTCTCCACGTTGGGAGCCTCGCCGGGCCGCAGGAGCGAGTAGATGGCGTGGAGCGCATCCTCCTCGCTCTCGGTGGGGTCCTTCTTGATCGTGTTCTTGACCAGGGGACTCTCACCGCGCAGCGACTGCCGGTTGCTCTGGTAGATCTTGATCTTCTTGACGCCCAGCCGCTCCAGGACGCCGAGCACGTCCTCGTCGATCTCGTCGGCCTCCTCGACCAGCACCTCGCCGGTCTCGGGGTCCACGATCTCCTCGGCGATGACCTTGCCCAGCAGATCCGACTGACTCTTGTCCTCGGACTTGGAGAGCTTGACCTCGCCCACGTCGTAGAAGAGCTGGAAGACGTCCGCGTCGGTGGAATACCCGAGGGCCCGCAGCAGCGCCGTCGCCGGGAACTTCTTCTTCTTGTCGATGTGGACGTAGCAGACGTCGTTGATGTCGATGGTGAACTCCACCCACGACCCCCGGAACGGGATGATCCGGGCGCTGAACAGCTTGGAGCCGTTGGGGTGGATGCTCTCCTCGAACACCACGCCGGGGGACCGGTGGAGCTGGCTCACCACGACGCGCTCGGCGCCGTTGATGATGAACGTGCCCAGCTCGGTGAGAAGCGGCAGGTCACCGAGATACACTTCCTTCTCGATGATGTCCTTGGGACGCCGCTCGGCCCCCTTCTTTGCCTTGCCGTCCTCCTCGAGCTGTTCCCAGACGATGAGCCGGAGCGTCGCCTTCAAGGGCGCCGCATAGGTCATGTCCCGCTCGATGCACTCCTCGACGGAGTACTTGGGCTCACCCAGGGCGCACGCGACGTACTCCAGGGTGAAGTTCTCGTTGACGTCGGAGATCGGGAAGATCTCCCCGAAGACGCGGTCGAGACCGAAGTCCCACTGCTCCTCGGGATCCGCCCCGGACTCGATCAGCTTCTCGAACGACCGGAGCTGAACGTCCAGTAGGTTCGGCATCGGCATGACCGAGCGCAGCTTGGCGAAGCTGACGATCGGCCGGTTGTCTTTGCGCAGTTCCAACGTGTGTCCCCCTTACAGAACCCGCGCGCGGCGGGGTCTGGGCTTCTCGGGTTCGACTTGGGCCAAGCACGCAAATCCCCGGACCGCGGGCGCACCCCTCATGGAAGGGGCGCCCGCAGCGGGGACCCTCGCGTTTGGCCCTGCACCGCCGCGGCTGTCACGACGGGCGGGGATCCGGAGCGTTCTCAGTCCTCTCACGGACTGCCTTACCTCCGGTCCTGTTACTTCAGCGTGACCGCAGCTCCGGCCTCTTCGAGCTTGGCCTTGATCTGCTCGGCCTCCTCCTTGGACGCGGCCTCCTTCACCGCACCAGGCGCGCCGTCCACGAGGTCCTTCGCCTCCTTCAGGCCCAGGCCGGTGATCTCGCGCACCACCTTGATGACCTGGATCTTCTTGTCGCCGGGGCTGTCGAGGACGACGTCGAACTCGTCCTTCTCTTCGGCGGCGGCAGCCGCGTCACCACCGGCGGCACCGCCGGCGACGGCCACCGGGGCCGCCATGGCCTCGACGTTGAACTTCTCCTTGAAGGCCTCGACGAACTCCGAGAGCTCCAGGACCGTCATGTTGCCAATGGTCTCGAGCAGCTCCTCGTGCTTCGTAGCCATGATATGGCTTCCTCCTCGCTGTTTCCGGCCGTATCGCCGGCGATTGGGTTGACCCTGTCCGTTCACCAGGGACGCGCCCGCGTCCCCTGCACACTGCCCGGGAACCGGGCGCTAACCGCCTTCTCCTTGCCGCTTCTCCCGAAGGGCGTCGATCAGGCCGGCCATCTCCTGCAGCTTCCCCGCCATCGCCATGGCAAGCATGGCCATGGGCGCCTGCAAGGCGCCGGCCAGCTGGGCCAGCAGCTGGTCCTTGGGCGGAAGCTTGGCAAGCCGGTCGATCTGCTCGGGCTGGAGGACTTTGCTCTCCAGGATCCCCAGCTTGAACGTCGGCTTGCTGTCGTGCTCCTTCGCGAACTCCGTGAGCGCCTTGGCCGGGGTGACCACGTCCTCGTAGCCGAAGACCACCCCGGTGGGGCCCGTCATGTCCTCGAAGATGTTGGGCAGCTCCGTGTCGCTGAACGCGAGGCGGGCCAGCCGGTTCTTCACCACCATGTACTCGGCGCCGGACTCCTTGAGGGAGCGGCGGAGCTTGGTGATGGACTTGACGTCCAGTCCCGTGAAGTCCGTCAGGTAGACGACCGGCGCCTTGGTGATGCGCTCCCGGAGGTCCGCGACGAACGACTCCTTCTCCGTGCGGTTCATCAGGCCCTCCGATATAGGTTCGGATCGATGGACACGCCCGGGCCCATGGTGCTGGACACGGTCACGCTCCGCACGTACTGCCCCTTCGCGGCGGCCGGCTTGGCCCGGACGATCTGGTCCATGAACGACGCGAGGTTCTCCTTCAGCTGCTCTTGGGAGAACGAGACCTTGCCGATGGGAGCGTGGATATTGCCCGTCTTGTCCACCCGGAACTCGATCTTGCCGGCCTTGATCTCCTGGACGGCGCGGCCCACGTCCAGGGTCACCGTTCCGGCCTTGGGCGTGGGCATGAGGCCCCGCGGACCGAGCACACGGCCCAGCGGTCCCACCTTCCCCATCAGATCGGGCGTGGCGACGCAGACGTCGAAGTCCAGCCAGCCTTCCTTGATCTTGTCGATGAAGTCCACACCCACGTAGTCGGCACCGGCTTCCTCGGCCTCGGCGGCCTTGTCGCCCTGTGCGATGACCAGAACACGGGCCGTCTTGCCCGTGCCGTGGGGGAGCACCACCGTACCGCGAACGATCTGATCGGCCTTCCGGGGATCGACGCCGAGGCGAGTGGCCACCTCCACCGTCTCGTCGAACTTCGCGAACGCGAGCTCCTTCACGAGCTTCACCGCCTCGTCAGGAGCGAACTTGACGCCTGCCGGCACCGCGGTGCGGGCGGCGGCGAATTGCTTGCCTGTTCGTGGCATCCTGTTCGAACCGTCTCGTGTACCCTCCCACCGCTGGCGGTTCTCAGCCGGTGGTAACGGGCCGAAGCTTGTCGCTCCGTTGTCCTGCTTTTCTTGTGCTTCGGTCCAGCAGCGGGAGTCGCCTCCCGCGTGACCCCACCTCGGGGCCGTTCCACTGCGGATGCCTGCGGCATCCGACCCCGCTCGGCGGGGTCACGCGGGCGCCGACTCCCTTTTGACCGAGCCAGCATGCCCACTTCGCTCCTGACCCTGCCGGGTCAGATC
>JASFRY010000018.1:0-19424 GCA_050114675.1 Gemmatimonadota bacterium
TGTCCAGGTCGATGGCCATGGCCCAGCGCGCCCGCTCCTCCCGGTCGGCGTACTTCCCGTAGCGCGCCCCTTCCAGGGGGAAGGACTCGGGCGTGCCGCCTTCGGCGTCGACCGGGATGAAGCCCCCGCCGGCCTGGAGCTCCTGGAGCGTCCCGTGGGCCTCCGTCTCGTCGTGGCCGCCGCTCTCTCCCAGCGAGGCCAAAGCGATAGCCGGCGCGATGGGGCGTCCGGCCTGGGTGTCGGAGCCCGACACCTTGCACAGGCGGCGATGCTCACCCGTGGGCGACAGGGAGACCTTGGTGGCGAGGGTGACCAGCGCGCCCGAGGGCTGCTCGGTCACCGCAGGCAGCAGCGCCATGGCGTGGACGCCCCGGTCGGTGGCCCACCGTCCGAAGTCGGTGTGCCCGCTCCCCATGGCCAGGGCCACGGCGTCCTCCCGGATGCCCGGATAGGGCCACACCGGCACCGTCACCGAGCCGTGGGGCGACGCCACCGTGACGAAGTCGCCTTCCTCCAGGCCTCGCGCCTCGGCGGTCTTCGGGTTGATCTCGAGCCAGGAGTGCCAGGTGATCTTGGAGACCGGATCCGGCAGCTCCTGCATCCACGGTGTGTTGGCGAACTCCCCGGCACCGAGACGCGAAGAAGGCACCACCAGGAGCGTGAGGTCGCCCTCACCGTCCAGGGAAGGCGCGTCGAAGGTCAGGGCCGAGTCCGGCGAGCGGAGCGAAGGAACCTGCCCGCTCCCCTCGTCGATCTCCCCCCACACGCCCGCGCGCAGCGCCTTCCGCCACGGCGTCTCCATGTCGGGACCCGGCGTGAGCATTTCCGCATGGGCGTTCTGGAGGTACTCGTAGAACGTCGTCGCCCCGAAGTCGTGCCCGAGACGCGAGGCGACGGAGAGGAGCACGTCGGCGCTCTGCTTGGCATCGAAATGGGGCACCGGGTTCATGGCCGGCTGCTGGATGGCCAGCAGCCCCGCCCGCGGTGACGAGTCGCCCCAGGACTCGAGGAAGTGCCGGTTGGGCAGGATCAGGTCCGCCATGGCCGAAGTCTCGTCGGGCGCCGAGGCGAACGAGACCTTGAAGCCCACCGAGCTGAAGGCGTCGGCGAAGCCCGACCCGGCAGGCAGGCTATACGCGGGGTTGACGCCATCCACCATGACCACGCCTACCTGGCCGCCGGCCATGGACCGTACCGCCCCCTCCATGTCGGCGTAGGGCCGGCTTCCGACCCTGGGGCCGCCCTCCACGAACACCGTGCGGCCCAGGTTGCCCGCCACCGTGTTGAGGATGAGCACCGCCAGATGGGCGGCGGTGGCGTTGCGGTGATGCGAGCCCACGCTGGGACCCAGCGCCAGGCTGGGCGCCTGGGAGAAGCGCTCGGCCAGGTCGCGAATGGTGTCCTCGCTCACTCCGGCGGCGTCCGCCGCGGAGCGGGGATCGTAGCTGCCCAACACCGACGCGTACGGGCCCGCCAGCGCGTTGTCGCCTGCGGCGAGTGCCGCCGCCATGCCCAGCGCCACCGCGGCCTCGGCGCCGGCCTTGATGGGCACCCACTCGTCGGCGTTCTGGCCCGTGAGGGAGAGGCGCGGCCCCACATAGATGAAGCGGCCCTTGGAGCCGTGCTCGTCCACCGCCGACATGGCGCTGAACTCGCGGCCGTACGAGACCGGTGAAGCGCCCGTCTCCAGGAAGTCGTCGCCGAAGGACATCAGCACGCGGGCCCCGGCGATGTTGTAGCGTGGAAGCGCGTCCACGCCGAAGGCGATGCGGGTGGCCTCACGCAGCGGTGCGTCCGAAAGGGGATCGAACTCGACCCTCTGGCCGCCCACGGCGCCCACGAACTGGTCCACCAGAGCCGACTGGGTCGGGCCCGTATGCGCGCTGACATACAGCACGTTCCCTGCGGCGCCCTGAATCCGCTGCGCGAGCATGGCCTCCGCCTCTTCCCACGAGATGGCGCGCAGCTGGCCGTTCTCCCGGACCATGGGCCCGGTGTACCGGTCGGGATTGTAGAGGTGCTGGAGCGTGGCGTGGCCCCTGGCGCACATGGCGCCACCGGAGACCGGGTGCTTGGGATTCCCCTCCAGCTTGATCACCCGGCCCTCACGGGTCTTCACCCATATGCCGCACTGGGCCGAGCAGCCGTTGCACACCGACGTGTACCAGGTGGCCACGCCGGGGGTGACGTCCTCCTCGCCGGTGACGTAGGGGAGAAGGCGCTCGGCGTTCTTGGTGGAGCAGCCCGTGAGGGTGGCTCCGGCGCCGGTCACGCCGAGGACCTTCAGGAAGTCTCGCCGCTTGATGGTGTCGGTCATGTCGCCGTCTCCTCTAGTAGTGGCAGACGGCGCAGTCGTCCGACGCGCCCGATTCTCGATGACAGCTGATGCACCAGCCCATGTTCATCCCACCCCACGCGGGATCGCGCTTGTTGATGACGTCCATGGTCTGGACCTCGCCGTGACATTGCTGGCACTGCAGGCCCGCCGCGATGTGGCGCATGTGCGGATAGTGGGCGTGATCGGAGATCTTGTAGATCCGGACCCATGGGATGGGCTCTTTCCTGTTCCAGTAGTCCATCAGCTTGGCGACCTCCTCGGGCTTGTTCGCCCCGGGGATCACCTGATGACATCCGACGCACGTGTCGAGGGCGGGGATGCCCGCGTCCACGGAGCGCTCCGCCGAGAAGTGGCAGTACTGGCAATCCATGCCGAGCTGCCCCGGCTCGGAGCCGGCGTGCGTGTTGTGGGGAAAGGCGATGGGCTGGCCGGAGGGATAGGACTCCGGACTCTCGACGGTCGCCGTCGTGTCCTGGGCTGCCTGATCCGGGGCCTGCTGATCTGTTGCCTGGACGAAGGCGAGGCCGGCCAGGGCGAGGGTACCGGCCAGGCCGCCGATGAGCCAGTGCTTTTTCATGTCTGCGTTGTGCTCCTGAACGAGCCGCACGCCCGCTGAGGGGCGCCACGTACGGGAGGGTCACCGCCGGTGGACAGGTACAGAGGGACCGGCGGCGTACGACCCCAGGAAAAACGGGATGAACCTACCCGCACCCCAAGATGGGGTCAAGGCAAGGAGAGGCAGGAATGAGAACCTTTTTCACCGCGTAAGTGTTATACTTTCCCCGCGTCTAAGCCTTCGCGGGCATGGGGCGCGAACGGGTCCGTTCCGGCGACCGTCGGAGCCCGGGCAACGCGGGTCGGCGCGCCGGTTCCGCGACGGGATCGGGGATCATCGCTCCGTCAGAGCACAGACGCGTTCATGGCCGAGACAAGCCTGTCCACACCCATCAGGGACTCCAGACCCTCTCTCGAGCTGTTGGACCACCTGGTCCAGGAAGTGGAGACGGTCTTTCACGGCAAGCGGGATGTCGTTCGTCTCGCCCTCTCGGCCCTCCTGGCCCGGGGACACGTGCTCTTCGAGGACGTTCCGGGGGTCGGCAAGACCACGCTGGCCCACGCCCTGGCTCGGGCCCTGGGAGTCGAGTTCAGGCGCATCCAGTTCACCTCCGACCTCCTTCCCTCCGATGTGCTGGGCGTCTCGGTGTACCGGCCCCAGAGCGGCGAGTTCGAGACGCGCCCCGGCCCCATCTTCGCCAACGTGGTCCTGGCCGACGAGATCAACCGTGCGCCGCCCCGCACCCAGAGCGGGCTTCTCGAGGCCATGCAGGAGGGGCGGGTCACCATCGACAGCGCCACCTATGACCTGCCGCGTCCCTTCCTCGTCATGGCGACCCAGAATCCCCTGGAGCACCACGGGACCTATCCTCTCCCGGAGAGCCAGCTCGACCGCTTCCTCATGCGGGTCACCATCGGCTATCCCGATGCCGAGGCCGAGCGGCGCATCCTCACCGAGTCAGCATCCGTGGAGCCGGTCATGGATCGCGTCCGCGCCGTCCTCTCCCCCACCCAGGTACTCCAGCTGCAGGAGCGGGTGGAGGAGGTGGATGCCGATCCGTCCATCGTGGACTACCTCATGGCCGTGGTGGAGCGGACACGGAAGGTCCCGGCGCTGCGCATGGGCGTGAGCCCCCGCGGCGCCATCG
Source organism: Gemmatimonadota bacterium (assembly GCA_050114675.1). Taxonomy (GTDB): domain Bacteria; phylum Gemmatimonadota; class Gemmatimonadetes; order Longimicrobiales; family Gaopeijiaceae; genus SZUA-318. The sequence continues at coordinate 4,042 of JASFRY010000018.1, forward strand.
CCCTCTACAGGGCGGCGCGGGCCTACGCCCTCACCCAGGGTCGCACGTACCTGGTGCCCGACGACGTGCGTGACCTGGCGGTGCCGTGCCTGGCCCATCGCATCCTGCCGGCGGGGACCTCCGGGGCCGCCCTCGACGCCCACGAGCAGGCCGCCCAGGTCCTCGAGGGGATCCTCGAGGAGGTCGAGGCTCCGCTGTGAGCACGGGGGCGACCGCCCTCGTGCGCTCACCCCTCCGCCAGGCCGTCCGGATCTGGCGGCGGATCCGGGCCTGGCGTCGCATCAGCTTCACGTCCGGTGGCGTGGTGTTCACGCTGGGCGCCTTTGCGGTGGGCTTCGCGGCCATGAACACGGGCAACAACCTGCTCTACCTCCTGCTGGGAGCCATGCTGGGCTTCATCGCCGTGAGCGGCTGGCTCTCGGAGCAGGCCATCCGCGGGCTCCACGTCGAGCGCGTCCTCCCCCGGGCCGTCACCGTGGGCCGGGAGCTCCGCATCGGCTATCTGGTGACCAACGAGAAGCCCCGCCTGCCTTCCCTCGCCGTGGAGATCTCCGAGCGGGGATTGCCCGGCCGCGCCTTCCTGGCCCACGTGGCGGCAGGGGCGCGGGTGCGCGCCCGCTCGCGGAACACCTTCGTGCGGCGGGGCGTCTATCGCCTGGGCACCGTGACGCTGTCCACGGCCTTCCCGTTCGGCCTCTTCCTGAAGGAGCGGGACCTGGAGCTTCCCGGCGAGATCGTCGTCTGGCCCCGCACCGACCGGCCCGTCCTCCTGCCCCGGAGGGGAACGGGTCGCATGTCCCAGATCGGATCCCACGCCCAGGGCATGGCCGGCCAGCGGGGGGAGTACCGGAGCCTCCGGAGCTACCGGCCGGGTGACGACCCACGCGACATCCATTGGCGCTCCTCGGCGCGCCTCCGGGAGCCGGTGCTGCGGGAGTACGAGCGCGACGGTGCCGAGACCCGGTGGATCTGCCTGGACCTCCGGCGGGAGCCCGACGACGACGCGGAGGCCGCCGTGGAGGTGGCCGCCGCCCTGTCGGCCCTGTCGGCCGTCGAGGGAAAGCCCTTCGCCCTGGTCGCCGGGGACGCGCTGGTGGACCCCGGAGAAGGACCGGGCCAGCTCGAGCGCGTCCTGGACGCCCTGGCCCGGGTGGACTTCGGCCCCGACGCCCCACCGTCCGTCGCCCCGGTGCATGCCGACGCCTGCATCACCGTGGGGCGCGGCCACGCCGCGTAGACCGATGCGCCACGACAGCGCCACCGGAGCTGCGGTGTCCGCGCGCGACGCCACCGGGGTTGCCCGCGGACGGTCGCCGGTCCCCCTGCGCCTCCTCCACCGGCGCCTGGCCGTCCTCATGTCCTTCGCCGGCCTCGTGGCGTTCGCCGGGGGCGCCGGCGTCCAGCCCGTGACGGCGGCGCTGGCGGCGCTGGCGCTCCTCACGGCGCTCTTCTGGCAGCCCGATCGGAGGCTGTCGGTGCGTCTGGAGCGCGTGTGGCTCCCCCTGGCCGCCGTTCTCGTGGCCCGGGCGCTCTTCCACGTGCTGGTGGTCCGGGACGACGTGGTGGTCCCGGTCGTGGACCTCCTCCTCCTCCTCATGGCCGCCGAGGGGCTCCGGTCCCTGGATGCGCCCAACGACATTCGCCTCTACGCCCTCTCCTTCGCGCTGATCCTGGCGTCCACGGCGTACCGTCCCGGCGTGCTCTTCCTCCTGGCCTTCGTGGCGTACGTGGGTCTGGCCACCCTGGCGCTCATGGTGGGCCATCTGCGGAGGAAGGCCGAGTACCACGGCGTCGGCGGGATTCCCCTGGGCCGCAGCCTCCTCTCCACCACCGTGGGGCTGGTGGGCGTCATCCTGCTGGTGTCGGGGGTGGTGTTCCTCACCTTCCCACGGGTGTCCCGGGGCTGGACCGGCCGCGGGGAGGCGGCGGCCACGTCCATCGCCGGCTTCAGCGACAAGGTCTCCATCGGCGAATATGGCGCGCGCATCTACGGCAATCCCCAGATCGTGCTCCGCGTGGAGTTCCCCGCCGGGCCGCCCGCCGGCATGGCGTCTCTCCACTGGCGCGGCCGGTCCTACGACCACTTCGACGGCGTGCGCTGGAGCCGCTCCCGGGGCCTTCCGCCGTCGGCCGGGCCCAGCCAGTGGTATCGCGACCGCTGGCGCGGCTCGCTCCTGGAGCAGCGGATCTACGGGGCCCCCCTGGACGTGCGGGTCCTCTTCGCGCTCCATCCCGTGGTGGGGATCGACGCCGACACCGGCATCCAGCCCCTCTTCGACAATGCCGGCGACTTCGTGTACTGGGGCTCGGGCGCGCCGACCTACACGGCCTACTCCATGCCCACGCCCCCCAGTCCGGAGAGCCTGCGCACGGCGGACGGCGGGTACCGGCCGCCCGCCCGCTACTACCTCCAGCTCCCGTCGGATCTGGATCCGCGGATCCAGGCGTTGGCCGACTCCCTCACGTCGGGTCCCCCGAACCGCTACGACCAGGCCATGGCAGTGGAGCGCTACCTCCGCTCCTTCCGGTACACCCTCGACCTCCCGCCCACGCCGCAGCAGGCCACGCTCTCGTACTTCCTCTTCAACCGGCGGGCCGGGCACTGCGAGTACTTCTCCACGGCCATGGTGGTGCTCCTCCGGGCCGCCGGCATCGAGGCCCGCAACGTGAACGGCTTCCTGGGAGGTGAATGGAGCCAGTTCGGCGACTACCTGGCCGTGACCCAGAACCAGGCCCACTCGTGGGTGGAGGTCTGGTTCCCCGAGTACGGGTGGGTCACCTTCGATCCCACGCCCTCGGGTGCCGGAGACGGGGAGCGCCTCGAGGCATGGTTCTGGCCGGGACGCATCTTCTTCGACGCCATCCAGCATCGGTGGAGCAAGTGGGTCCTGGACTACAACGTGGAGTCCCAGGCCGGCATCTTCCGGCGTTGGTCCGACGCCGTGGCTCCACGCCCGGCGGAGCGGCGCGCGCCGTCGGACCGCGCAGGCAGCCACACGGTGCCGTGGGCGGTCGCCGTGATTCTGGCCCTCCTCCTCGCCGGGGTCTGGTGGGTCCGCAAAGGAGGACGGCGGCCGCCTCCCGAGACCCGGCTCTATCTCCGACTCCGGGCCACGTGCGAGCGGGCCGGCATCGCCATGCCGCCGGGCCTGACGCCCCTGGCGCTGGTGGACCGGGTGCGCGGCACCCGCGCCGGGGCCGGACACTCCGCAGAACGGGTCGTGGATCTATATCTTCGAGCCAGATACGGGCACGAGTCCCTGGGGCCGTCGGAGCTCCGGGAGATGAATGCCGCCCTGGGCCAGGTGCGTCGGCAGTTGGGAAGGTGAAGATGAACACAGGAAGAAAGGGACCCGAGGATCTGTGGGGCGCGCGCACGTCCCCCGGCCCCGGCGAGACGCAGCGCGTGGACGCGGGCCCGTTGAGGATCTGGCTCCGACGCGTGGAGAACGAGATCTGGCTGACCTACGCCCGGGCCGACCACCACGGCAGCGAGCTCGCCGAAAGTCCCGACGAGGACGCGGACTGGAGCCGGTGGGCCCTGAGGGATGAGCCCCGGCACCTGCGGATCACGCCCGTCTTTCCCGACCGGTCTCTGGTGGTGAAGCCGGAGTTCCCCTTCACCCTCCTGCGGCGCGCCAGGGCCCGCGTCTACATGCGCGTCCCCGTGTGGGTGCGGGTCGAGGCGGTGGAGGAGGCGCGGAGCAAGGCGCTCCTCCTGACCGAGATTCCCACCGAGGTGCTGTCGGAGACGTGGTGGGGCGACTTCCTGGAGGGAGAGATCGCCTACTGGCTCACCACCAAGGCCAGGCGCGGTCTCCGGCCCGACCACTTCGAGCCCCACCTGGTCATGAGCACGCTGCAGCTCAGCAACCTCTCGGAGGACGATCTACGGGTGGAGAAGCTGTCCTTGCGCGTGGAGCACCTGAGCATCTATCAGAAGGACGGATGGCTCTGGGCCGAGGAGGTCAGGGTGGACTACCACGGTGACGCGGAAGGCAGCGAGATCCACATGGACGACGCGCCCCCCGAGGAGGCGGAGGGCGCCACGGAGATCTCGCCCCCGCGCTTCCAGGCCAAGTCCCTCAGCGCCCGCACCTTCGCCCGCCTCCGCGCGCTGTCGGGATTCGGCCAGTGATGATCTTCACCGCCGCCGCGCTGCAGGCCGGATCGGGCGCCGACTCCACCTGGAGCCTCCAGCACATCCTGGCCCAGGGGAGCGTGCCCCTGATCCGATCCGCGGCCCTCGTGATCGTTGGGATCCCCCTGGTGTGGGCCCTTTCCCGGTGGATCCGGGCCTACGTCTCCAAGCTGTACAACCCGCAGAAGGGCCTCATCGCCAGCAAGCTGATCTACTGGCCCCTCCTCCTCATCATCATCGTGTCGGTGCTGCGGGAGCTGGGCTTCAGCCTGGCGCCGCTCCTGGGCGCGGCGGGCATCCTGGGCATCGCGCTCGGCTTCGCCTCCCAGACCTCGGTGTCCAACATCATCAGCGGGTTCTTCCTGCTGGCCGAGGAGCCCTTCCAGGTGGGAGACGTCATCACCGTGGACCAGGTCACGGGCGCCGTCCTCACCATCGACATGCTCTCGGTGAAGATCCGTACCTTCGACAACAAGATGGTGCGCATCCCCAACGAGACGCTGGTGAAGAGCCAGCTCACCAACATCACGCGCTTTCCCATCCGTCGCGTGGACATCAATGTGGGTGTGGCCTACAAGGAGGACATCGGTCGGGTGCGCGAGATCCTGCTGGACGTGGCCGAGGCCAACCCCATGGTCCTCATGGAGCCGGCACCCCTGGTCATCTTCCAGGGGTACGGGAGCTCCTCCATCGACTTCCTCTTCGCCGTGTGGGCCAAGAAGGAGTCGTGGTTGAACGTGAAGAACTCCATCGCCGAGGACGTGAAGCGCCGGTTCGACGCGGAGGGCATCGAGATCCCCTTCCCCCACGTGTCGCTGTACTCCGGTTCGGTGACGGACGCCCTGCCCATCCGCATCCTGAAGGAGGCGGACGAATGAGCGCGAGCAAACAAGGCATGCATCTGGCGACCCTGACCCACGAGGGACGGCTCTGGGACGCCTACCTGGAGCTGGACGACGATCCCCAGCGCCCCGACTCCTTCCGGGCGCGGCTCCGCTTCGACTCTCCGCACGGGGGAGAGGCGCACGGGACGTATCGGACCACGGTGATCATCATCGAGCCGTCGTACGAGGAGGCTGTGGCACGGGCTCGGGCGCTGGATCCGCAGCAGATGCAGGGATTGCTGCGGTCGGTGTTGCCGGAGACCGACTCCGACGCATCGGAGGGTGCTGCTCCCGACGCGTAGTCGGGGGGTCTTTCCTCGTCGGCTCGGGGCGAGGCACGCGGGGGCTCCGCTCCGGGACCGCTCGCCCCATGGACCCGCTCGTTCGACTCGTCGGAGTGGTCGGGGGCTCGCTTAGCGGCGAGGGGCCGCGCGGGCACCGACGCGTAAGCGTTGGTCCCCCTCGCCGATGTCCCGGCGCGGAGCCCCCGCGCACCTCGCCCCTCCCACTCTCACTGCTGACTCCGGAGCTCCTTCCCATGGATGTTCGTCGACTCGGCAGCGCCGACCTCGATCTGGCTTTGGGGGCGGCTCGCGCCCTCGGGGGGGACCGTGTCGGGCTGGCGCCCGACGGGGCCGTTCTGGAGGGGTTCCTCTCCCGGGAATCCAACGTCCTTCTGGTGGCCTTCTCGGGAGAGGCTCCGGTGGGCTTTCTCATCGGCTACGTGCTGGACCGGTTGGACGGGGCTCGGCCCATGGTCTGCCTCTACGAGATCGGCGTCTTGGAGAGTCGCCGCCGTCAGGGTGTCGGGACCGCCCTGGTGGAGGCGCTCCTTGACATCGCCGCCGCCCTCGACGCCACCAAGACGTGGACCGTCACCCACCGTTCGAACGGAGCCGCCATGGGGCTGTTCCGGGAGACCGGGGGCGTCCCGGAAGCGGCCGAGAACGACGCCGACCAGGTGCTCAGCTGGCGCCGGCCCGACTGACGGAATGGCGCCGCGCGGCCGGGGGGCCGCCGGCACGACCGCACCCCGGCCCCCACACCGACGGCTACTCGTAGCGCAGCGCCTGCATGGGATCCACCCGCGATGCCCGCAGCGCCGGCACGTACCCCGCGGTCAGCGCGATGGCCGCGAGCACGACGGAGACCGAGGCCACGACCCACGGGTCATTGCCCTCGAGCCCGAAGAGCAGCGACTGCGCCGCTCGGCCCAGGAGCAGCGCCGCGCCCGCCCCCAGGACTCCTCCCACCACCAGCATCCGCGTGACCTGCTTCAGCACCATCCTCCGCACCTTATCGGCACCGGCGCCGAGCGCCATCCGCAGGCCGATCTCCCGCGTGCGCTGCGCCACCGTGTAGGCCAGCACACCGTAGAGCCCCACGGCCGCCAGCAGGGTGGCGAGCGCCGCGAAGGCCGCAGCCAGCGTGCTGATCATCCGATCCACGAAGACGTTTTCCTTCACCTGCTCGTCCAGCGTCTTCAGGTTCTCGATGGGCAGGTTCGGATCCACGCTCTTGATGACGGGCGGAATGGCCTTGAGGATCTGATCCGGCGGCAGCGAGCTCCGCACGTAGATGTTGCCGAAGCCAAGGTCCGTGTCCTGGCGGAACGGCGTGAAGAAGATGGGCGGGACCTCCTGCTTCAGGTCGTTGTACTTGGCGTCCTGCACCACGCCCACGATCTGGATGTCCAGCTCGTCGCCGGTGGCCCGTCGGTTCCTCGAGATCCACTTGCCCACCGCCTGGCGCGGGTCGAGCCCGAACTTGCGGGCGAAGGCCTCGTTGACGACGGCGACCTTGGGCGCGCCGACGACGTCGGCGTCGTCGAACTCGCGACCGCCCAGCAGGGGCATCCCCAAGGTGCTGAAGTAGTTGGGGCCCACCTCGTTGTACCGGGAGTTCTGGTCCACGTCGGGGCCGCCCTGGAACCCCTCCACCGCCACGTCGTTGCCCCAGGAGCTTCCGGACAGCACCGGCACGAGGCCGTTGGTAACCGACGTGACGCCGGGAACGGCGGCGAGCTTGGACTCCACTTCCTGGAAGAGGGCCAGGCTCCCCTCGGGGTCGTAGCCGCTGAGCACCGGCGACAGGCCGAAGACCACGACCCCGTCGGAGTTCAGGCCCAGGTCCACCTTGCTCACGTTGACCAGGCTCTTGATGAAGAGACCCGCGGCCACCAGGAGCGCCATGGACAGCGCGATCTGCGCGGTGACCAGGCTGGTGCGGAAGCGGGCGGCGGCCTTGGCGCCCGAAGGCTGGCCCGAGTTGGACTTGATGACCGTCACGAGGTCGGTCCGGGAGGCGTGGAGCGCCGGGAAGATCCCGAAGAGGAACCCGGTCCCCAGGGCGAGCGCTCCGGCGAACGCCACCATGGATCCGTTCAGGGTGAACGCTATGGCGCCCAGCGCGTCGGCCGGGATGAGGGAGCCGATCATCCTCAGCGTCCACTTGGCCACCAGGAGGCTCGCGGCACCGCCCACCAGGGCGAGCATCACCGACTCCGTCAGAAGCTGGCCGAGGAGGTGCCTTCGGCTGGCCCCCAGAGAGCTGCGGATGGCCATCTCCTGATTGCGTCCGGCGCCCCGGGCCAGCAGGAGGTTGGCGATGTTGGCGCAGGCGATGAGCAGCACCAGGCCCGTAATGCCCAGCAGGAGCGTCAGCGGCGTCTTGGCCTCGTGATGGACCGTGCTCTGGCCCCGGTATCCCGGCTCCACCAGGACCTTCTTCTCCTTGAAGCGGGTCAACGTGGCCTCGCTCATGTTGGTCTGGAGCGGGGCCTCCACCTCGTTGACGATGCCGTGGTAGATGGTGTTGATCCGGTCAGCGGCCTGTTCCGGGGTCACGCCGGGCTTGAGGCGGGCGAAGACGTAGGCCCAGTACGAGCGCCGGTTGTCCATGTGACCCTCGGACCAGGGCTCCATGGAGGGACGCATGGTGAGGGGCACGAAGACGTCGGGGTCCACCCCCAGGGTGGTGCCGGTGAAGCCCTCGGCCGCCACCCCCACCACCGTGAGGGACTGGCCGTTGACGATGAGCGCCTTGTTGAGGACCGTCGGGTCCTTGCCGAGGCGGCTCTCCCAGTAGTCGTAGGAGAGGACCACCACCGGGCTCTCACCGACGTTCTGGTCGTCGGCCACCCCGAACACCCTGCCCAGCGCGGGCTGCACGCCCAGCGTGGGAAAGTAGGAGCCCGATACGAGGAGCCCCGACGCGCTCAGGGTCTTCCCGTCGAAGGAGAGGTTCGCGCCGAAGCTCCGGTGCGCCGCCACGCCCGAGAAGGGCCCATCGGCCTTCTCCAGGTCCCGGAACATCTGGTAGCTGAAGACCTCGTCGCAGCCGCCGGCCTGGCCGCACGACTGGGAGCCGGGCTTGGGGCCGGGCGCGGAGAGGTTCACCAGCCGGTCGGGCTGCTGCACGGGGAGCGCCCGGAGCAGCATCTGGTCGAAGAGGGAGTAGATGGCGGTGTTGGCGCCGATGCCCAGGGCCAGGGACAGGACCGCCACGAACGTGATGAACGGCGTCTTGGTGAACGTGCGGGTCGCCTGCTTCAGATCGGCCATCGTCCCCTCCCAGAAACGAACACGAGGACGATCCGCACGTCTGTCGCGGGACCTCCTCTCCCCATTGCCGGCACGCCGGAACGCGCCCGCATCAGGTAAGACCGGATTCGGGCGTGCGACGTTGCAAGGCGGGTCCTGGGAGGCCCTACGAGATGCCGGCGGTGGAGTTTCCCTCGTGGTCGTCGCGAGAGATCTACGCCTCGCGCACCCACCTCCACAGCTCGGGCAGCGTCGGACGCTTCCCCGCCATGAGGATCCCCACCTTGTAGATCCGACCGGCCACCCACGCCACCGCCACGACGGCGAGCGCCATGAGGACGAAGGACAGCGCCACCTCCCACGGCGGTGCGCCTCCGCCCGCCGCCCGGGCGAACATGAGGATGGGCGAGAAGAAGGGGATGAGGGACAGGATCACCGACGACGTGGCGCTCGGGTTCTGGATCACCGGCATGAGGAACATGACGGGCACGATCACCAGCAGCGTCACGGGCATCTGGGCCTGCTGCGCCTCCTCGTCGGTGCTGCACATGGCACCCACCGCCGCGTAGAGGCCCGAGTAGATGAAGAAGCCGAAGAGGAAGAACCCGAGGAAGAGGAGCAGCACCCCCACGCCCGGCATGAACTGCTGGGCGTCCGCGACGCCCGACAGCTCAGAGCGGGCGCCCATGAGCGCCGGAAGCCCCGTCGAGAACGCCAGGAGGGCGGACAGGACCCAGACGCCCATCTGGGTGAGGCCCACCGCCCCCACGCCCAGGATCTTCCCCAGCATGAGGTGCCACGGCCTCATGGAGGAGATGACGACCTCCACCACCCGGCTCGTCTTCTCCTCCAGGGTGGCCCGCATCACCGACACCGAATAGATGAGGAGCATGAAGTAGAGGAAGAAGGCGCCGATGTAGGCCACCGCGAAGCGCGGGTCGCCCATCCCGGCGCCTCCGGCCGAAAGCACCTCCACGTCCAGCTCTCCACCCCCCATGAGCGACTCGGCGTCCATGCCCCGGTCGTCCAGGATCTTCTCCAGCGCCGATCGTGACACCGCAGAGCGAATGGCCAGCCGCCGTACCGGCGAAGGGTTCGACTTGCCGTAGTACGTGGCACGCCCCGCCGCGAGCGTGTTGTCGTCCAGCACGAGGAAGCCGCCCAGCTTGTCGTCGGTGACCTGCTGGCTCAGCTCGGCCTCCACGTCGTCGGACCACGCCTCCGGGTGCACCGTGAAGCCGGCGTCTTCCAGCCTCGGCGCGACACGGCCATACAGCACGCCCGTCCGGTCCACCACCGCGATCTCGCGGTCCGACTTCTGGGAGCGGGAGGCCAGGACCGCCGGCAGCACGATGGCGCCGATCATGAAGACGGGCCCGGCGATGGTAGAGAAGATGAACCACCTGGATCGGACCCTCTGGAGGTACTCGCGGCGGATGACCGCCCATACGTTGGTCATGCTCATCGATGGACTCCCGGGGCGGACAAGCTTGCGGGCACACCGGCGTCGGCGGCCGCGTTGTTGCCTGCGTGGCGAACGAAGATCTCGTGGAGACGGGGCTCCACCAGGTCGAACCGGTAGATGGTGGCGCCGGCCTCCACGCCACGGCGCAGAATGGCCTGGTGGTCCGCTCCCTCCTTCAGGTGCAGGTGGACGGACCCGTTCACCGCCTCCACCGAGACGACCTCGGGACCCTGGATCCACCGGTCGGGGCCCTCGAACTCAACGGCCAGGACGCCTCTTCGCTCGGAGGCCTTGAGCTCCTTGAGGTCGGCATCGAGGACCTTCTCGGCCCGGGAGATCAGGCATACCCGCTCGCACAGCCGCTCCGCCTGGTCCATGAGGTGGGTGCTGAAGAGGATGGTGGTGCCACGGGCGTGGAAGTCCAGGACGATCTCCTCGAGCACGTCCTGGTTGATGGGGTCGAGTCCGCTGAAGGGCTCGTCCAGGATGAGGAGCTCGGGCTCGTGGATCACGGTCCCGATGAACTGGATCTTCTGCTGCATCCCCTTGGACAGGTCCTCCACCTTCTTGTCGGCCCACTCCGGGAGACCGAGTCGCTCCAGCCACATCAGGGCCCGCTTGCGCCCCTCGCCCCGGGGAACGCCCCGGATCTCGGCCAGGAAGGTCACCAGGTCCAGGCACTTCATCTTCTTGTATACGCCCCGTTCCTCGGGCAGATAGCCTACCTTGGAGCGCCGGGTCTCGTCGGGATCGGCTCCGAAGAGGTCCACCTTCCCCTCGTCGGGATGGAGGATGCCCATGATCATGCGGATGGTGGTGGTCTTGCCCGAGCCGTTGGGACCGAGCAGCCCGTAGATGACCCCTTTGGGCACCTCGAGATCGAGTCCGGAGACCGCGGTGTGCTTGCCGAAGCGCTTCGTCACACCCTGGAGGCGCACCGCGTAGTCGTGTGCGTTCATGGAGCCCGCTGGTTTGAGGGAAGGGAGCAGACGCCCGGCCCTGCCAGAACGGCAGGTTTTGGCGCTTCGTTCCCGACCGGATGGCGCGTCTGAAGTACGGGAAGGGAGGGGATTTGCTTCAATCGCGCCGATCCGTCGCGCATCGTCGGTCCTTTCTGTACATTACACGGCTGCGGCTCAAGAAACGAGGAGGCTGGATGGCCATCTACCGCACGCTGTACTACGGTGACGTCTCGGTCGGAGTCGGCGGCCGGATCACCATCCCCCAGGACATGCGTGACGACCTGGGCATCGATGAAGGTGACACACTCACCGTGCGGGTCGAAGAGAATCCTGACGGCGGACGGCAGATCGTCATGTGGCGGGCGGAGCAGCAGCCCGACGACGAGTAGGACCCCGTCATGGCCGTCCTCGTCCGTGTCGAGCAGGGAGACATCGCGACATTCGACGGGGACGCGGTGGTCAACGCCGCGAACAACCACCTGGTCCTGGGCGCCGGCGTCGCCGGCGCGATCCAGCGACGTGGTGGGCCGTCCATCCAGGCCGAGTGCGACGACTACGTCCGGTCCAACGGCCCCCTCCAGGTCGGTGAGGCGGTCGTCACCGGCGCCGGCGATCTCCCGTGTCGCTGGGTCATCCACGCGGCGTCCATGGGCGACGTCCCACCCAGCAGCGAGAGCATCCGCTCGTCCACGCGCCATTCCCTGAGGCTGGCCATGGAGAAGGGCATGGAGTCGGTGGCGTTCCCGGTCCTGGGGAGCGGCATCGGAGGCTTCGCCTTCCACGAGGCGGGACGGATCATGCTCGAGGAGATCCGCGCCCACGGCGAACGGGAGGAGAAGCCGGGGATCGTAGTCCTGTACGGCTACACGCCCGAGGACGCCGCGGCGCTTCAACGTCTCGTCACCGAACGCTGAGCCGAATCCACGGCCCCCACCGCGCTTCAGGCATCGCCGTCCTCCAGGTCCACCCAGCGCACCAGCGCGACCAGGGGACCCTGCCCGTCGTGATGCCACGTGGGCGGCGGGAAGGGTACGGCGTCGAAGGCCGCCACCCTGGACACGCCCACCCGGGCCAGGGCTCGTCCCAGCTCCTCCCGGCGGTCGCCCAACCCGACCACCCCCACCGTCTGGAGATGGTGCGCGAAGGGGGAGACGAGCACCGGAACCCGGTCCGCGTCGGACACGGGCTTCACCCGCACCACCCGCCCGACGCACGAGGGCGCGAAGTCCGGCGTGGGATCGAAGATCACCGTCCACGACGCTTCCCCTCCGTGATGCACCTCCACACCACGCCCCGCGGCCGCCAACAGCTCCGCCGTCCCCCGCTCCTGGTGCACGGCGGAGGCCTCCGCGGCATCGAGAGCCCCGCCGGGGAGACGCTCCTCCACCGACGCCAGGGCCACGGCGAGCTCCCGGGCGAAGGCAGTGGGCGTCGAGTCTCCTGCCTCTTCCACGTAGACGGTCCGGGGCGACACGCATCCCCGCTGGTCGAAGAAGGCCACGGCTCCCGCCACCGCGCACGCCGTGCGGTGGAGCCGTTCCGGCCTCAGAGCATTACGGCCCACCACACCCAGGCTGATGCGATGGTGGTAGGCCACGAAGCGAGTCGTGACCGGCGTGCGGTTCCGCAGGTCGCGCACCACGCTGTCGCTCCCGTAGACCGTCACGGTGTCGGCGGCTCCCAGCACCGCGTCTTCCACCGCCTCCCTCCCGCCCGCCCAATAGAGCACCGCCGCCGCGTCGGCAACGACGGGATCCTCTTCGCGCAACGCCTCCAGGAGGAGGACGGGCAGCACCCTGTCCCCGTGACCCGGCTTCACCAGGGTGGCTCCCTTCAACAGCAGGCTGCGCAGGAGCGCCGTGGCGCTCACGCCGGGCACGCTGCCGGACACGATCTGGACGCATAGCGCGGGTCCCGCCGCGTGGACACGGACCCCGGGCCTCGCGCCGTCCACGAAGCCGTCCAGAGCCCGGACATCGCCGAGCTCGCGCTCCAGCAGCCCGCTGAGGCGCTCCCCGGTCCAGTCGGCTGCCATCCCGTCGAGGACGGCGGCGGCCATCTCCGTGGAGAGGCCCGACGTGGCGGGAAGCAGCTCCAGGGCGCGGGCCCGCAGGGGATCGCCCGGATCGAGGAAGCGCGCCCCGGCCCGTCCCAACGTCTCGGCCACCTCCAGCGCGCCCCGGGCGCGCAGCGCCTCGCCGCCTTCCCGCAGTGTGTCCACGAGCCGGCGGATCCACGCCGCGTCCACGTCGAGGGAATGGACCCGGACGCCTCCCGTGGTGAACGACGGGCCCTCCCCCGGCGGCAGTGTCACCCCCCGTGGAACGGCCCACGCCTCGAAGCTCCCCCGGCGCACCTCGCTCACGGATCCCCCCGGGTCGCGGCCAACAGCTCCTCCATGGCCAGGGAGCAGCCCCGGGGCTCCGCCCCCCGGACTCTCCCCTGGAGGACCACCCCCTCGGGTGTTACCCGTCCCATGTCCTCGGTGAGGACGTGGCTCACGGAACCGGCGTTGGCCAGATCGAAGAATACCAGCAGGCCCGGCCGGCCTTCGGGCAGGGGCGCCAGGGTCACGGGATCCAGCGCCCGGACCCGGAGCCAGGGAGGAGGCACGTGGCGCCCCCGCCCCTCCTCCCCCTCCACCAGCACGGGCTCGTAGAGCTGGGACAGGAGCTCGGTCATGCCGTACTCGTTCACCACCCGCCCCGGAGGCACGTCCAGCCAGCGGGCCATGGCGCCGTAGAGCTCCTCCCGGGACACGGCCCGGGACCGCCCCTTGAATCCGCCGGTCTCCATGATCCTCGACCCTTCGGGCAGGGGCAGGGGCGTGCCTGCCGCCGCCAGCGCATCCAGAAGGTGCACGAAGGCGAAGGCGGTGCCCACGACCAGCACGGGCTCGCCCTCCTCCATCACCTCCCCCGCCGCCTCAGCGAACGCCCCGGCGTCCGTCCCGGAAGCGGGATCGGCGAGCCAGCGCACCGACGGCGCCAGCGAGGCAGCCACGTCGCCCACCATGGCCGAGAGCGACGAATCCGGGACGTCCCGGGGCGAGGGGATGAGAGAGAGGATCTCCAGCGCGCCGCCCTCGGGAAGGAGGTGCGCCCTGAAGTTGGGGCGGAGAGACGCATGGTACAGCGACAGGTCGGGCACGAAGTGCCGTCCCCGGGCTCCGGCGCCGCGGCTGGTCCCGCTGGTCCGGTAGATCGCCTCCGCGGCGTCGGGATCGCCCGAGACCAGGTCAAGATGCTTGAAGGCCGTGGCGGGCACGGGAGGAATGTCCTCCCAGCGAACCACGGTGTCGGGGGTCACGCCCCGGGCCGAACAGAACGCCCGGTAGGTGGGACAGGCCCGGTACTGCCAGCCGAAGACCCGGAGGGCGTAGGCCTGGAACGCGCCGTCGTCGAGAGGAGCGTCCACGCCCCGGGCGAACAGGTCCCGGAGGTCGCCCACGAGGGGCGCGAACGCGTCGGTCATGTGAAGCGCCTGGGGTTGAGAAGCCCGCCCCCCGGGACCGGCTCCTTCTCCGAGACGATGGCCTCGATGACCCGGCCCGCCTCGAAGGCGAAGGGAAGGCCGCCGCCGCTGAACCCGGCGATGACCAGCTCGCCCACGCGGCCCGGGAGAGGGCCCACGAGGGGCAGGTAATCCGCCGTCCACCCGAAGATCCCGCTCCACCGACGCGCCACCGACAGGTGTCCCGCCTCGGGGAAGGTGGACTGGAACCATCCCTGGAGGTTCTCCTGGAGGTGGTCGTCCAGCTCGGGGCGCATCTTCCAGTACGACCGGTCCCACGCGTCGTGGCGCCACCCACCCAGATGCAGGCGTCCCTGGGCGTCGGACCGCCAGACGTTCAGCTTCCAGTGCGTGGAGAAGGAGCCCCGGTACACCGGGGGGCCCGGCTCGACGAGCATGCCCTGGCCGCGGATGGGGACGATCTCGTCCCCCAGGAAGCTGGAGAAGCGTCGCGAGTCGGTGTGGGTGGCGTATACCACCATCTCCGCCTGGATCTCCCCCTCGTCGGTGGCGCACACCATGCGTCCCTTCCGGCGGGACACGTCGTTCACGAGCACGCCCTCGAGCACCGTGGCGCCTTCGTCACGGGCGGCCTCGGCCAGCGCCACCGCGGTGGCCTGGGGATCCAGTCCGCCCCCGCCCTCGATGCGGTACCCCCCCAGGAACCCCCGGCCGTGGACCAGCGCACGCACGTCCTCGGCCGACAGCCACGTCACGGGCAGCGCCGCCTTCTCCATGGCGTGGAACGCGTTCTCGACCTCGTGGAAGGAGTAGGCGTCGGCCAGGACGTGCCCGCCCGACAGGTCCAGCCCCGCCTCCTCGGCGGCCCCGCGCTCGGTGAGCACGGCGCCCAGCCTCGAGATGGACCGGAGGGAG